>JALOAP010000570.1 GCA_023228745.1 Dehalococcoidia bacterium
GGAGTTCATCAGCAGCCTCTTTAAGGTCCTTCCGCATGATAGATGATAAGTTCTCAAGAGTCTTTATCAGTTCATTAATAGAGTCCTGCGTTCCTTGTAAATCTATTATGTCCTCCTTGCGGATCGGTTCTTCCATTATTTTGTTTTTGTCTGCTCGTTATAGAACCTTATCAGAGTGAAATATTCTTTTGTCGTTAGTGTCTTTACCGGTTGATTAATGAACTTTCCCAGGATTATGCAGTTTTGCTCAAAGCTCTGGTCATAGCGTATCTCATCATTATTTCTTCCGGTTAATTTCTTTGGCCTGATCATGCTGGCAAATTCTCTATCTGACTGAGAAAGGTCTGCTTCTCTTTCATCAATAATCCCGTTCAGTATTGTCAGAACCCTTTTCTTAACCTTAGTCCAGTAATCAATAGAAAGAACATTTGTAAATATTTCCGGGAAGACAGACTCTAATTCAGAGTAGATTCCCTCGCGTATCTCTTTGCTTTTTTTTTTAACGTATCAATAGTAAGCCCCCTGTCACTTAGATACTTTATTGTCTTTTTAAGGTTTTCATCTGAGAGATCAGTTAACTCAATACCATCAATAGAATGAATAAGCGTTGCGAAAGCAAGTGATTCCGGGTCGGTCTCATTGATAATATTGTAGATTAAAACCCTTAGATTGTCGAGAACCTTTTTTGCTTTAGCAGGGTCGTTAAGAGAAAGAGCTAACCGGGTAATATGTATCCTGTCTATATCTTCAAAACAAGATCCAAGCTCGTCATGAAGCATCCAGTATTTATTCACCTTTGAAAACCTCTCAGCCGGTAGTTGGTCAATGTCCGTATAGAATAAAACCTTAGTTCTCTTTAACCCTTTATGTAAAACAAGTTCACGCATAAAGATTAGTTGAATAGCATGAAAACCTAAATGTCAAATCGAAATCCACCCTACAACACCACTTCGGGAATATCTTCCACTTATTATCTAACTCCTCAAAAGAAAACCCGTCAAATACCTTCGTTATATCATCTTCAATGAATTTTACCGGCGAGAGGACACACCCACCCTGTACGGTATATATCCAGTTGAAAATATCCTCGGTGATCTTACTTCTTGCCTCTTTCTTTCCGGTATAGTTTAGCTCCATGTAGAATATCAAACTCACGGGGTAGGTTATCAAAGGCAGTTGCCCTATTTCAGGATTAATGAATTTAGCCTCACCGTTGCGTACCCAAAACGCGTAAGAGTAATCATCTCGCGGAAGCATGGAAGCCGGATCACCATCAGTTGTGGAATAACAGGCCGGGAATATAAAAGGCTTATCGCCCCTTAACTCCGTGATCCTATCAGCGAGTCCATAGGAACGGTCAAGCCATGAAAAGCTCAACTTACCCTTTAAGGTCTCAATGACACTATCTAATCCTTTATAAGCCACTTCTTATCTTCTTTATTAATTCGTCCTTTGCCAGGTTCCTTAACTCGCTTTTTGATTCTTTTGTCAGTCCCAAAGCGCTTGTAAATCTCGTCTGTGTTTCTAAATAGCTTCCCCATACCTTATCAGGAGACTGAATAATGAAATAGTCCTTAAAGATTATTAGTCTAAGGCTCTCGTAAAAATTACCGAACCACCGTAGAGTAATGAAATCAGTCTTGTTAAAAGGCGCTTTCCTCTTGGATATTTTCGTTGACTCAGCATATTGTTGTTTTTGTTTTGTTCTGACATTCATTATGCCTTCCTCATACATCTGATCCTTATTAAGGTTACAGATATAATCTTCATTCTCTTTAAGAACATCGTCAAATAGCGTCCTTAAATTGATGGCCCTGAGGCGCGATAATTTGTCTGCTATTGTCATACCTTGTGTAAAACACCAACTGTTTGCAATGAGGACATCGATAGTTCTTTCCGTTGCCCCCGAATTGAGCAGGAATAAGATGACCCGGCCTGTGATCTAAAACAATGGACTGTTTACATTCCCCTAAGTATCCTGTCCATCCACACCCATAACATTGTACCGGTGTCGAAAGTGTTACTGTCTGCCTTTTTGTTGTTACTTTCATATTGCTCCTATTCTTATCCCTGATGGTTTGTTCTCCGGCAAGGCTGCACTGATACCGCTTAAATCTTCTGCTAAAGCATTAATAGCATCTTTTAACTCCTGAACTATTCCCCTGCTTTCAGAGTCGCCGTTTAAAGCATAGTTTAAAGCTGCCTGTGAAGCGTTTATCTGCGAGGCATTAATCCTTGTAGCCGGATTGTATAGCATATACTCCAAAGAATCAACCGCGAACTGAAGCCCCAGGGGATATGTAAGTATCGAAAGGTTATTAGTAACTAACTCGGTCAGATCAGGTCTTACCGTAATTGAAAGGTTCATCCCGAAGTTATTGGCTTCGTCCCATATCATGTCTTCCACCGATGGAAGGTTCCCTCCTGAAAGTTTGGAATACGGTACCGAGAAAGGCATCACCTCTACATATTTACTCCATAGATTATATCTTGCCCGGTTGTTTCCCGTTCCCGGGCAGCTAACACAAGGCCCAGAGTAAAAATCATATGTTTTCCTTATAGCTG
>JALOAP010000569.1 GCA_023228745.1 Dehalococcoidia bacterium
GACGGCGGCGGCGACTGGGTCACCGTCCGCCCGGATGGCAGCATCAAGCTCGACGTACGGGTAACACTCAAGACCGACGATGGCGCATACATCCTGGCGACGTACTCGGGCGTGGGGACGTCGAGTCACGAGGGGTTGGCTCTCCGCACTGCACCGCTATTTGAGACGGGCGACGAGCGGTACCGCTGGCTCAACAACGTGCAGGCGGTAGGCATCGGCCAGGCCGGGAAAAACAGCGTCAGCTACGACGTCTACGCGTTGAAGTAGCAGGCAAGAGGGGAAATATGAATCCAGAGACCGGGTCCACCGGGCAGGCCCTGGACGACGTCGTCGTCCTCGACCTGACCCACCATATCGCGGGGCCATACGCGACCAAGCTGCTGGCTGACTTCGGCGCCGACGTCATCAAAGTGGAGCGGCCCGAAGGCGACATCTCCCGGAGGTTTGGGCCGTTCCAGGGCGACGAGCCGCATATCGAGAAGAGCGGGCTCTTCTTCTTCCTCAATACAAATAAGCGGTCGGCCGTGCTCGACCTGCGCAGCGACGCAGGCAAGGCAGCCCTGGAAGCGCTCATCAAGCGGGCCGACCTCGTGGTGGAGAACTTCCGGCCGGGAGTGATGGCGTCGCTGGGCTTCGACTGGGATCGGGTGCACGCGCTGAACCCGAAGGCCTCGCTCATCTCGATTTCGAACTTTGGGCAGGATGGACCCTACCGTGACTACCGCCTGACAGAGCTTGTGCTCTACGGCTTCGCAGGCGAGATGTACTCCATGGGCGAAACCACGCGCGAGCCCATGAAGATGGCAGGCACGGCGGCGCTGTTCGAATCGGGCGCATCGATTGCCGCAGCGCTCATGGGCACACTCTGGTCGAACGAAGTGAATGGCCAGGGGCAGTACGCGGATATTGCGCTCGCCGAGACCCACTTCGGTGGTGTCGACCGGCGTCACGCCACGGCGATCGCCTATCAATACAGCGGGCGGAAAACGCTGCGGACGGCAGGGGCGGGCAGCGGCATGCCCCAGGGCATCTACCCGTGCGCCGATGGTTATGTGGACTTCACAAACGCTGGACTCCGGCCAGACCGGATTCTCGACATGCTGAACCACCCCGAGTGGGCGCTCGACCCGAAATACCAGGACCCGATGGCACGGCTGAATGCCGAGATCATCGAGGAGTGGAATGGCCATTTCCTCGGCTGGTGCATCGAACGGACCAAACGCGAAGTGTGGGACGAGGCGCGGCGCGCGAAGGTGCTCTGCGCACCGCTCTTCAGCATGGAAGACCTGTACGAAGACGACCACTTCCGCAACCGTGGATTTTGGACCAAGGTCGAGCACCCGGTGCTGGGCGAAGTCGAGATGCCGGGGCGGCCGCTCATCATGCCGGAGGGTGGCTGGAAAATCCGCCGCCCGGCGCCGCTCCTCGGTCAGCACACGGAGGAGGTGCTCCGCGAGGCGGGGCTCGGTGAAGACCAGGTCGCCGCTGCAGCGAACGCGGCAAAGGGGGGAGCGCAGTGAAGAAACCACTCGAAGGGATCCGTGTCATCGACCTCTGCGTCGTGTGGGCGGGGCCATTTGCGACGATGCTCCTTGGCGACCTCGGCGCCGAGATCATCAAGCCGGAGAACCCGTTCGTCTTTCAGCCAATGACCCGTGGCGCGATGGCGCGTCCACCCGAGCCGCTGCTGCGCATGGCCATCGCGTGGGCAGGCGGCGTCCCGAATAACACCCCGGGTGAGCGGCCCTGGAACCACAACCCGACGTTCGTCAGCCTCTACCGAAACAAGAAGAGCTTCACGGTGGACCTGCGGCGCCCGGAGGGGATGGACATCCTGCGCCGCCTCGTCGAAAAGGCAGACGTTGTCTACGAGAACAACGCGACCGGGACGATGGAAGGGCTGGGCATCACGTATGACTGGCTCAAGGGGATCAAGGAGGACATCATCTTCGTCCGCGTGCCTGCCTACGGTTCGACCGGGCCGTATTCGCAGGCGAGAGCGCTCGGTGTCCACCTGGAAGCGGTGATGGGCCATACGCTGCTCCGCGGCTACGACGACGCCGATCCATCGAGCAACACCGCCATCTACTCCGGCGACTACCTGGCGGGAGCACAGGGTGCGTTCGCCGTGATGGCGGCGCTGTGGCACCGCGAGAAGACGGGCCGAGGCCAGCTCATCGAGATCGCGCAGGCCGAAAACGCCTCGGCGATGTTCACGCAGGCGATCATGGACTACACCCTGAATCGCCGTGTTGAGGGTGCGATTGGAAACCGGGATATCCACGGCCGCTTCCCCTGCGGGGTCTACCCGACGAAATCGCCGGGGACTGCCGAGGACCAGGGCGACCACTGGATCAGCATCCACGTGGAGAGCGACGAGCAGTGGCAGGCGTTTGTGAAGGCGATTGGCAGCCCCGCCTGGGGGCAAGATGCACGATTCGCGACAAACGCGGGGCGGGAGGAGCACTTCCGCGAGATCGACCAGCACATTGCGGAGTACACGAAGGAGCAGGACGACTACGAGCTCATGCATCGCCTGCAGGCAGCGGGAGTGGCAGCGGCACC
>JALOAP010000568.1 GCA_023228745.1 Dehalococcoidia bacterium
CCGGAGCAGAGACGTGATGGCGTGGCAAGCGAACGTTGTGGCGATCGTGGAGATGATCAACAGGGAGATCGTCGAACCAAACAAGATTGTTCGGGTGATAGACACTTCTGACTCGTTGCACGTTTATCACTACGATTGGGAGCTGGCTAGAACGGTCAGATTTGTTCCGGTGAATCCGATGGATAGGTAGAATGTCTACATGGATGCGCAGGAGCACGTCTCCCGGCAGATCGCTGGCGTAGCCATATCTTTGTACCTTTTCTTTTTTGGGTCGCGTGAACTACCCTACCCTAAAGGGTAGGGCTTCCCACTTCATCGCCAAGACTTGCATCACAGAAACGTGATGTAGAGGTTTTGACTCTATGGGCGCTACGGGCTGTTCCATCCCTGTGGAGAGAATGTTTACTGCTGCATTGTAGTCGCGGTTGGATGAGAAACCACAATATGGGCATTCGTGGACTCTATCTGACAGTTCCTTTCTCACAATGCTACCGCAGAAGGAACACCTCTGCGAAGTGTTGCGTGGGTCTACCACTATCAACTTTCGACCAGCACTTTGAGCCTTGTACGAAAGCATGGACATGAACCTTGACCAGGAGGCATCGTGGATGTTTCTATGAATGCCTTTATTGTTGCCCGTTTCCTTCAAGCCCATGACATCCAGATCCTCAGCACAGATGATATCATATCTGTTGACATACATCCTGGAGAGCTTATGGAGGAAATCGGACCTCTGGTTATTGATCCGTTCATGGGCCTTGTCCAGCTTATCCACGAGTTTTCGGCGGTTATTGGAACCTTTTTTAGCTCTGGAAAGCTTTCTCTGGATATTCTTGACCTTTGTAGCAGCCTTCTCTGCGAACCTCGGATTCTCCACCGAATTTCCATCGCTATCCACGACAAAGGATGTCAAACCAACATCCAGACCTACAACGTTACCTGTTTCAGATAATTGCTTTGGTTCTTGCTCTGCCTGAATCAAAGCAAACCATCTATCGCCTGCACGCTTGATGAGGACCGCCTTGATATTGCCTTCAACCTTCCGATGGAGCTTGATCTTTATCTCTCCAATCTTAGAGAGCTTCAGTATACTATGGTCCTGATCGAGCTTGAACCCCGACTGATTATAGTTCAGAGTATTGTACCACCCTTTACCCTTGAATCTAAGATGCCCTACCTTTCTACCATTCTTCTTCAGAGCAGAAAGGCCCTTGATGTTGGACCAGAGGGTATAGTTAACCATCTGGAGGACCTTTGAATAGACCTTGTTGAGGTTGGGATTCTCGGTCTTCAGGAGAGGAATGAGGTTTTGGGTATCATACGTTCTGAGCGTCTTACCGCTTTCCCTTGCCTTATTTATCTCCTCCAGGAGACGGTTGTAGAGCCATCTACAGGTATCCAGAGCCTCGACCAACTTCTGCTCTACTTCCCTACTGGGAAATATAGGATACCGGTAGCTGATAATCATTTCTCCCTCTTCATCTGAGATTCTACATAGCTCATCAGAACATCGAGGCCCACCTGTCCGGTGCTAGCTATGAAGTAGGAGTTCGACCAAAAGGAGTCGCCCCAAAGAAATTCCTTGGTTTGAGGGAATTCTTGTCGAAGCCGTCGGGATGTGACGCCCTTGATGACGTTCACGACGTTAGATAAGTTGGTTGTGGGCGTCGCTGTGAACAATATATGATGGTGATCTTCAGCAGGTTCCTGTGCGAGTATTTCTATTCCAAGTTCGTCCGACAAACTCCAAATGATCTGCTTTAGTCTCTCACGAATCGCTTCGTCATAGAGTGCTTTCCTTCGGTACTTGATGACTACCACCAAGTGATAGTGAAGTGAGTACACAGAATGTGCAGATCGGTTGAGCTTGTATTTCATTGGATTTACCAGAACGTGTGTATCCCATTATTCCCTTAAATAGTTATTGGTAGGCCGAAATGAAGGGGAGGACTCCGCTTTCATCCCCACCCTAAAGGATGGGGACTTCCCGCTCCGTCCTCTCCGCTCCCGCAGGTTAAAACGGCTCTGAGGGGTGTTTAAATTGATTTCGGGTGACTGGTAACGGTTTTGGTTATTCTGTTGGTTTCTGGGGGATATTCCGTTTGCTAATATAGGGTTTTTTGCTAGTGTTTTTTTCTTCATTCTCATTTCGTTTTATCATTATATCTGTTACACACGTCCGGCGCGAAGCGCCGGTGGCCCCTGGCCACGCCTGTGCGTCGATGGATAATTTAGCGCGCGCAGAAGAGGTGATGTGGGGGGTTCTACGCTAGGGTAAAGGAGTGAAGTGAATTGTAGCGTCATGGAACCCCCGTAGGACGGGACACATCCTCTATAGGGACAGTTACCCTGTTACGCCTTGGCAGCGTATATAGTTTTCGGGTTGTAAAAGGAAAGATGGCGGTGTTGTAGCACCGCCCAATGGAACCATGCTCTTAGTGAAGCATGTTCCATACAGCCTTGTACCGTATAACCTTTTCGCCCGCGCCGAAGGCGCCAGGGTGTCTCGAGGGTAGAACCCGCGCTGAAAGCGCCAGGGTGTCTCGAGGGTAGAACCCGTTCTAA
>JALOAP010000571.1 GCA_023228745.1 Dehalococcoidia bacterium
CTTTGGCTGGCAGCGCCCAGGCTGCCAGCCTGTAGCTTCGAAATCAGAAGGCGGGCACTGCTACGGTGTTGACGGTGGTTCGCCCAGGGTCACGTCCACGGACTCCCGGTCGTTGCCACGGTAGTACTCCACCGGCACGGTTTCACCCGGCGCCTCCATAAGCAGGGCGAGCGTCAGGTCGGAGGTGAAGCGAATATCCGTATCGTCGACGCGCACGATGATGTCGCCTTGGCGTAAACCGGCTTCGTCGGCTGGTGACCCGGCAGCGACCTCTTCGACGCGCACGCCTTCGTCCACAGGGAGGTCGAGTTCATCGGCGAGGCCGGCCGTGACCTCCTGGAAGCCGATGCCGAGGAATCCGCGGTCGACTGACCCCTTATCGAGGATTTCCGTGGCGACAGCCCGGACCGTGTCGGCGCCAATGGCGAAGCCGATGCCCTGCGTCCCCTGGATGGTGGCGGTGTTGACGCCGAGCACGCGGCCACTCGAATCCAGCAGCGGCCCGCCGGAGTTGCCGGGGTTGATGGCCGCATCGGTTTGGAGGAGACCGTAGATCTGGACGGCCGGTTCGAAGATGGCACGCTCCTTCGCGCTCACCACGCCGGTGGTCACGCTTGGTGAGTTGCCCAGGTCGAGCGCATAGCCGATTGCGATCACGGGTGAGCCGATGCGTGTCTCTTCGACGCTGGCGAGCTCCAGTGGGTCCATATCCAGCCCATCGCGCTCGAGTACGGCGAGATCCGTCTGGGGGTCGCGGCCCACGACCTGCGCCTCTTCGACCCGCCCGGAAAGGGTGGTGATGGTGACGCTTTGCGGGTTGGCGAGCTGGCCATCGAGCGTAACCACATGGTTGTTCGTAATGAAGTGGCCATCGTCGTCGTAGAGCCAGCCGCTGCCGGTGCCCTCGCACATGGTCGGCGCGTCGGGGCGGCAATTCACGCCCACGCGCACGACAGACTCGCCGGCGCGCTCCGCGATGTCTGCCACGCTCCCTGCTTGCTGCCCGGCCACGGCGTCCTGTCCGCCACCGCCGCCGCTCTCGCCCCCGGAGTTCGTCACCGCGCCAGTCCCGCCGGACCTGTCCGCATCGCCGTTGTCGTCGCTATCGCAGGCGAACGCGGCGATCACAACGAGGAAGAGCAGGGGAATGGCGGCGAATGGGACGAGCCGGCGTGGCACGGACGCACTCCAACGGGAAAGGATGACTCCTATCGGAATGCGAAACGCGTTACCAGCGCTACGGGTGGTTTGCGCAGCGCGTATCGAACGTATCGAGGGCGGAACCGCGAGCGGCCATCGCGCTCAGCCGGTGAAGCGAACGACGGGACTGGTACGGCCCCAGAGGTCTTCGAGGCGGTAGTATTCGCGCTTTTCGGGCGAGAAGATGTGGACGATGATGTCGCCGAAATCGAGCAGCATCCAGCCGTTATCTTTCGAACCTTCGCGGTGGCGAAGGTCGTGCCCTTCCTTTTTCAGCTCCTTCTCTAACTGCTCTTCGAGCGCATTAAACTGGAGAGGCGATTGCGCCGTCGCAACCACGAAGTAATCGGTAAACGTGGACGCACGCGAAATGTCAATGAGTGCGATGTCGAGCGCCTGCCGTTCCGACAGGATGTCGACCGCCCGTTGGGCCAAGGCTTCAGAATTCAGATAGCTTCCCTCGGCGCGTCAGTTGCTGGGTAGCGCCATTGCATGAAGGATCTTAGCAAAATGTCACGTCCTCGCGTTGTTGTCGGCATGTCCGGCGGAGTCGATAGCTCCGTCGCCGCGGCTCTGCTCCACGAACAGGGCTACGACGTCGTCGGCGTCACGATGCGTCTCTGGGCCGAGACCCGCCCCGAAGAATACTCCGGGCACCAGCAATGCTGCAGCGTCGAGGACATCGACGATGCCCGCCGCGTGGCCCACCAGATCGGCATTCGCCACTACGTCATGAACTTCGAGGAGGAGTTCAAGGAGAAGGTGGTCGACCGGTTCGTGGCGGAGTACGCCGCTGGCCGCACACCAAACCCCTGCGTCCGCTGCAACGAGCACATCAAGTATCGCTCGCTGCTCGACCGGCTCCCGGCGCTCGACGCCGACTACGTGGCCACGGGGCACTACGCCCGGGTAATTCACGATTCATCGGACGCTGCGAGCGGGCGAGAGACGGGGAGCGACAATCGACCATCGGGAACCCACCGCCACCGCCTCCTGAAGGGCGTCGATGCCTCGAAGGACCAGTCGTACGTGCTCTACATGCTCGGGCAGGAGCAGCTTTCGCGGCTCTTGCTGCCGATTGGTGGGCTCACCAAGGACGAAGTACGCGCACACGCCCACCGGCTCGGGCTGGATGTGGCTGCGAAGCCGGACAGTGTGGAGATCTGCTTCGTACCCGGGAACGACTACCGTGCCTTCGTCCAGCAGCGCACGCGGATGACGCCGGGTGAGATGCGCGACGCGGATGGGGCCGTGGTGGGGGAACACCGCGGTGTCGCCGCGTACACCATCGGGCAGCGCAAGGGGCTGGGTGTGGCGGTGGGTGAACCACGCTATGTGACGGGCATCGACCCGGCGGCGAA
>JALOAP010000572.1 GCA_023228745.1 Dehalococcoidia bacterium
AATGACTACATACCCGGCATCGAGGGGTTCTTTTGGTGATCGATGTACACTTATAGTCATAGATACCTCTTGAAAGAGAGAGGAGATCAAGCTATCGACTTGATCTCATCAATTACGTTCGCACCACGTTCCAGGAGTCCGATCATCTCCAGGGATCGGTCGGACCACCCACCGATGGCACGGGAACCCTGCATATCCTCAGCTACAGAAACCTCTCCATAGCTCATCAGGTTCCAGTTGTAGAGCTTACACTTCGGAGCTACGGACCTGACATACTTCAGCCACTCGATGCTGAGAGAGCTACGGGACTGACCATATATGGAACTATCGTAGAGCATCATATCGGTGAGGAAGATAACTCTGTCAGCTACGATGTCCCTCTTGATCAGGTCCTGGACCACGAGATGTCCATAAGTACTCCATCCTCTGGGTCTGGTAGTGTATGCACTATTGAGGATACTCCTATCTCTGAGATTCACCCATGTGAGCGTACTGTCAAAGAGACATGTCATCGCATCGTCACAGATCCTGCGGGACATCATCCCGAGGAGTATCGCGAGCTGAGCCGGATATACATCACTCATCCTGGATACCTTGGTCCACATCATAGATCCAGAGACGTCAATTGCGATCACCGAGAGTCCAGGGAGCCTCGGTACGTTGTCGATGGAAGTCCTGGTCATCTCTTCCAGCGCCTCGTAGATGACAGCAATGTCCTTGCCTTCGAGATGTGTCTTCTGCAGCTCAACATATGCACTGAAAGCTCGGAAGGGCAGAATCTTGGACTTCTTGATAGCTTCCTTGTCCTGGATCATCTCTGCGAGGAGGTTGATGTCGTCTCGGGTAACATCCTTTGCTGTGACACAGTTTCTCAGGTTCCTGATGATAGCCATCAGGTTGTTGGTCCGACCTCCCTTATGGAAGACATCGTTGATGACCTCATGCCATCCCATCTTCCCGGTGGACCTCATAACTTCCCATGTCATCGGAGGTTCAAGAGTGCCAGTTACCAGGTCATTCCATGTTGCATACTGAGCTTCAGATGTCGGCTTCGGGTGAGTCATGAAGTATGCATCCCGTAGCTTGACCGAGCCAGGACGATTATACTTTCCCAGCTGATATGCATCGAACTTTGGAAAGGCATCCCGGATACCGTTCTTGATCACCATGGGAAGTTTACCCTTCCGGGGACTAGATCCATTACGATTGAGCTGATAGCTAATCAGTTCGGTCATGTCGTCCGGTCGCTGAATGCATCGAGATACCAACTTCCGAGATCTCGGAAGACCAACCCCAACAGAGTTAGCATACTCCGCCAGGAGCACTGTAGTTACGCTCCTCAGATAGAGCTTCTCCCTGGCATATATCGCCAGCTTCAACAAGAACTCCGGATCGGTAGCAGCCACCTGATGAATCAGCTTGATCAGATCACCATCTCTCTGTTGAGCATCCTGGTAGAATGTGTTCTCTCCCATCAGAGATGTCGCTACTCTCGTATAGAGGTCTATCTTGGGTGTCATCGCGTAACTCAACCCACCCTCGGCATTGGACCTCGCAAGCGGATGGTTCTCAGCCTCCGCTCTTATGGTCTTCTTTTCGTTAAACTTGCTCATGCTTATCACAGCCCTTGATTATGCCCCGCATAAACTCGGGAGGCATCATGTTACCTATATACCACTTTCCACAGAAAGCACAAGGAAGAGGCACACTGTGGAGCCATATCCTTGTACTTCTGTTCAGGCTGGCTGCCACCTTAGCAGCATCAGCCTCACTACCGTACTTCACCTTCTTTCCGCAGGTCTTTTCCTCTCCACAGATACGACCGGAATCCAGATGAAGCCTATATAGTTCAGGTTCCAACCTCATCGTCTCCACGGCGACACTCCAAGAAGGGATTTACGTCCCTCCCTACAATCGCTTCCAGGATAACATATGAAATTTGGAGGGACTACCCCACGGGAGATCCTGCGACCAGGGAAGTATTTCCAGCTAGTCAGTGGCTGATGCCACGCTATGAAGGATCGAGTACCAGTCGAAGTATCCCAGGTCTACACAGCCCGCATTCAATCGTAATGCATACCTTCTATTTAAAGCTTTCTACATTCATGTTCCACGATATCAAAAAAGTATAAATAACACAAGTACGATATGGGATAGTAGAGGTGATCATGATGGTGAAATATGTACTTAAGTACTACCCTCAGAATTCTCAGAGCAAAAAAGGAAGGGTGTACGAGGTCGTAGAATGTGGTATAGACGAAGTCAAAGCAATGCTCTCTGAATATACAATAGTCAGGACAAAGTACGATAATTATGGGGTATACTCGATCAAAGAAACATTCCGTCCATGCAAAGACTGTCCAGAGGTAACCGAGATAATAGGATATGTCAACCGAGTATGGACATCATGATCTACTATGTTTACCACTTTTTA
>JALOAP010000573.1 GCA_023228745.1 Dehalococcoidia bacterium
CTCGAGTGCGTACTTCAGGCCGAGGTCGCGGATGGCGTCGGAGTAGATGACGACACAGGCCATGAGCCCGGCCGACACGAGCGCACCGGCGGCCATTGCCGCAAAGAGGCGGCCATGACCGGCGCTCCTTTGGGCCACCATCTGGAGGATTGGACCGAGTAGCCGCATCCACGCATCCCTTCGCCGAGGCCACAGCCTACCCGAACGTAGTTCGACGCGGCAAAAGCGGGTAGGCTGGCGCGCGTGAAGGCGTTTCGTGGTGCGCTACGGCTTGCGCTCTGGCGAAGCTCCACCGGCTGGGGGCTCATGGTGTTGCTCGGAGCGGGCGTCCTGGTGGCCGCCACGTTGCTCGCGGCCGCGCCGATCTATGCGCGGGCAATGGCCGACCTTGGCCTCACCTTCGCCATTCGCGACGAGCTAGAGGGCCGTGACACCGTCCGCATCGAGTTCCGGGACCGCCCATTGGCCACGGAGGAGGGCCGGGACTTTGCCGAGCACGTGGAGCAGCGCATCGACGAGCGGGTGGGCTGGTTCCGGGAAAGCGAATCGCGGCACATTCGGGTGGGGTGGTTCCCGGTGTACCACGCGGGCGAGGAGTCGCGCGTGGGAGCGCCGCTCGGGGAAGTGCAGTCGCTGACTGGCTTCGAGGCGTATGTGGACCTTGTGGAGGGCCGGCTACCGGAGGTGAGTGGGCCCGGGGAAGCGATGGAGGTCGTGGTCTCGCCGGGAGGGCTGCGCGCGGCAGGGCTGGCAGTTGGCGAGACGTTCGAACTGCGGGAACGCTTCGATGACTGCGCGCCAACCATCCCGGAAGAGCTTTTCCCGCCACCACCACCGCCCTGCAGCGTCGAAAGCGAGGTCACGTTCACACAGCTCGCCACGGTCGTGGGGGTGGTACAGCCGCGGGATGCCGCCGATCCGTTCTGGGTTGTCGGTGCGGCGCGGTACTTCGAGCCGTACACGGTACGCATCGATGGCTCCCCGCGGGCGGTGCCCATGCTGGCGCAGGAGGAGACAGTGCTCGGCTCGTTCGGGGAGCGGTACCCGGGCTACTTCGCCGACCGCGCGTGGCATGTGTTCGCGGACGAGACGGTATTCACCCGTGCGAACTTCGAGCGGGCGCATGATGACATCGCCGGACTGTACGAGGAGCTCGAGCCGTACAACGTGTTCGCCTATAGCCCGCTGCGCGACACGCTCGAGTCGTTCGGGGCCCGGGCGAGCTACCAGCAGGCGCCGCTCACCATCCTCCTTTTGCAGATTACGGGGATCGCGCTCTTCTACGTGGGATTGATGGCAGCGATCATCGTCGAGCGACAGGCGACGGAAATTGCGCTGCTCCGGGCGAGAGGCGGGACGCTGCCCCAGATCTGCCTCGTCTTCGGGGTGCAGGGACTGCTGTTCGGAGCGCCGGCGCTGGTGCTTGGGCCGCTCCTGGCGGCGGCAGCGACGGCTGCGCTGGGGCTCACGCCCCCATTCGAACAGGTTTCGGGCGGAGAGCTCATCCCGGTCACCATCGTGCCGGCGTCCTACGCGCTCGGGGCCCTAGGAGTGGTGCTCTCGGCGGCAGCGATGCTTGTGCCGGTGGTGGCGTTTGCCGTGCGAAGCCCGCTGACGGTGCGGCGAGCACAAGGACGTCCCGGCACATCGTTCGTGCAACGGTACTTCCTCGATGTGGGCCTGGCGGTTGGGGCAATCCTGCTTGTGCTCGAACTGCGGAAGCGCGACACCGTGTTCGAGCCGTCGGCCACGGGCGGCGTGACGAGCGACCCGCTCCTGCTGGCCTCCCCGGCACTGATCATCGCGGCTGCGTGCGCGATTGTGCTGCGCTTGCAGCCGCTGGCACTGCGTGTGGCAGCACGTGTCGCGAGCGCGTTACGTGCACCCGTGGCGACGCTCGGGCTGTGGCAGCTCGTCCGGAACCCGGGGCATTACACGCGCCTGATGCTGTTGTTGATGATGGCGGTAGCGGTGGGCACCTTTGCCGCTTCGTACACAACCACGGCGGAGGCGTCGTATCGCGACCGCGCGAACTACGAGGCGGGAGCGGAGTTCCGGGCATACAGTACGTCGGATCGCGGGCCTTCGATGTCCGCTGCGAAACTGGAGGAGGAAGCGGGCACGCTGGCGGGGGTTGAACGTGCGTCGGCGGTTGTGCGGACGACCGGGGGCGTGGCGGCGCCGGGCGTGACCAGCCAGGGGTTGCAGGTGCTGGGCATCGATAGCGAAGTGGCGGCAGACATGCTGTGGTACCGGGATGACTTCGGGGCACGGCCGCTGCCGCAGGTGCTGCGCAGCATCGTCCCTCCAACGCTCCCGGCGGGTATCGAATTGCCGGCGGATGCGGCCACGATCCGTGCGTGGATTATGCCCAACGAGCCGATGGAGGGGCTGATTCTGCGGGCGGGCATCCGCGATGCAACCGGCCGCTACGAACGAGTTCTGCTCGGCGAGGCGAGCGCCGGGCCCGGCTGGCAGATGCTGGAAGGGAGTCTCGAAATGCGCTTCGGCGGGCCACTGGTGCCGCCCGTGCAGCTCGTGACCATCACCCT
>JALOAP010000574.1 GCA_023228745.1 Dehalococcoidia bacterium
ACTGGTGAATCTCGGGCTGGCCGAGACGGCGACGGCACTCGAAACGATTCAGGCCCTGGACCAGCTGATCGGGAATTACTTCAGCCCGACAAAGGCCATCTCCAAGGATGGTACGCTGATCGGCGGTTCGAGCAACCCGGAATACGATCTGTATATGTCATATATCCAGGGACAGCAGTCATGGGTGGAGGCTGCCTTCGAATACCTGCTGCAGCCGTATCTGGACGTAAACGGCTATGACGGCTACCGGATCATGGTGGATATCCCTTCCCCGCAAGTTGAGAAGAGCGAACTGTGGCTCAAAGTGGCAGAAGTAGGCCACAAGACACAGACACTCTCTATCAATGAGCGTAGGAAGATCTTGTCCTGGACCGGTGCTGATCTTGAAGAACTGGATGAGGAAGAACTTGTTGCTCTGAAGGAAGAATACACCGGCTCCGCGCCCCCTCCCGAAGATCTTCAGGCAGTAGAGACGGTAGCGAAGATCATGAATGCGGATCCTCTCGATCCGTACTCCATCATCGACCAAGCAATAGCTCAGAAGATCGTTAAGGACAAACTCCGGATCAAGGACACGAAGTAAAATGGCCAACAGAAAGTTCTCCCCCGATTTCCTTAAAGACCCGACGCGGGCAGACAGGATTATTCGGGAATACGAGAAGCAGATCGTCAAACTGTTCGAGACCTTCAAAGTGAAGATACTCGAATTGTTCGAGATCACAGATGAAGGCCGGACTCATACATCTATTGTTGTCGAACCGGATGTCTTCTTTGCGCTCATCGATCGACTGATAGAGGAAGAAGTTCTTTATCCTGGCTATACGATCATTGATGCTAAGACCCATCAGGCGTACATCCAGGGAGACCGTTTTGCTGGCATCATGCTTGGTGCGCCTCTTGAAGTGCGGCGTACTGAGTGGGACAAGATCAGGAAGTTGCTCACCGAGAAGACGAAGGGGGATTTCAAAGGTGTAACCGACGAGACAGCAAAGCGTATTCGGGCAACGATCGGGGACGGTATTCTGAATGAAGTATCGGCAGGGAAGATTGCTCGCAGCATAGTGAGAGACATTGATAGCGTTGGTATCGTCAGGGCTACGGCGATGGTCCGTACTGAAACCATGAAGGCAGTCAACCGCGGGATACACGACAGATACGTTGGTGCTGGCCTGACGGACGAAGATGAAGAATGGCTGACGGCAATCGACGATAGGACCTGTGACGAATGCCTGGCAAATGATGGAAAAACGATCAAGGAGATCGGAGAACGGCCTCCTTTACACCCGAATTGTCGGTGTACCATCATTCCGAAGATCAGGGTCCCGAGAGGCGATATAGAGGAGGAAGAATAAATGGGATGTGAAAGTACAGCAGGTAAAACAACTTGTAAACAGACTGTCCGTTTTTACCAGTCTGAACCGGGGCTCGTGGGGTCTCATGATGCTATCCTGCACCTCCTGAACCGGAGGGTCGGAGACGACTATCTCCCGGTCGAACCCTTTGAGGCAACGATCGACGATTGGAACGGCATCCCCTTGATCTTTGCTGCGAGGCACATTGAGTTCTCGTGCAGTTTCCCCGCACACAAAGACAAGAATCTCCAGACTTATCTGGAAGGTGTGTCGGGCGTGATTGTCGGGGAACTATCAGACTCGCGTATCGAGCAGGCTGGACGTCCGAAACTCATGACGAAGTTCAACTTCGGGGAGGGTACAGCAAAACGGCTATTTGAAGAGGGACTGATTGATGAGAAGACATACAAAGCATCAGTAGCAGCGATCCCCATTGCTCAGAAACTCGTCGATGAAGGGAAACTTTCGCTATCAAGCGCATTTTGCGCCCCGGATGACGGTAATGGTTCAATCGCTGGAACGGTTCGACCAAATCATGTCTTGCTGTTTGAAGAGTCTGCGCAGAATCAGCCGAAAGACCGGGGGTCTGTGATTCTTAACCAGATGGAGCAAAGTATGAAAAAACTCGAGCATGAGGGAAAGGTTATTTCCAGTGCAAACCGGGCAAAACTCAAGCAGGCTATCGACGCCCTTCTCAATGTCTTTAAGGAGATGGGAGGAGGAGGCGAAGAAGAGAAGCAAGAGAAGGTGCCCGCAAAATCACGAGAAGAGGATGACGAAAACGCCAACAAGAAGAAGGCGACCGCGGAGCCGGTCCCTGATACGAAGGCGGAAGACGAGAAGGAGGAGTCAAGTATGACAACGCCAGAAGTTCCCGTAACTCCTGATCCCAAGGATGCGGAGATCGAGGAACTCAAGAGACAGAACCAGGAGATGCAGGCGAAGATCGCCGCTTTTGAGCAGGCGGCACGCGATGCAGCCTGGGAACAGATCAAGAACAAACTTCCTCCGGGCATGGTGCACGGTGAGAAGGAACAGGAGATCAGGACGCTCTTTGAGAGCGATCATGTGGCCTTCACGAACAAACTGCTGGATCTTAAGGCTGCGAAACCCACTTCAGAAGAAGGGGAGCAGCATGCGAACCAGGGAGAAGGAACGGATGACACGCTGGCCATCGTGCGGGAAATGCACGA
>JALOAP010000575.1 GCA_023228745.1 Dehalococcoidia bacterium
CACCAGGTGAAGAACCCACGCTACGAGAGTACCAGTGCCTTAACACTCGCCGTAAGCACGTATTCTATTTGCGCACAGGGAGACCTCTAAAGGTTGAAGGGCAGGACGAGAGAAAAGATTTTCAGCTGGACATGTTCCCCGTCGAACCACGAATTGATTAGGAAAGGTGAGAAAAATGGAGATAGCGAAAGCAATCGAGATATTGTGCGACCTACAGGCTGGTATCATCCCACCAGCACCGCAGGACATGTTTTCCGCTATAAAAATGGGTGAGGACGCCTGTAAACGTATTCAGCTAATGCGTGAAAGCTCCGACCCCGCCTTGAGCGTGCCATTAAAGAACGAGGACGAAATACAGCGATACGTCCCTGACCCAAGGGACTAGAACGCCCCAGAACACCGCTAAACGCCTGTAAATCGGTAAGGGCTGGTTTGTACTGATGGTACGCCAGCCCTTATAATCATAAGACCGGTTATCCACTACGGACAGACTGAGCGTACCCCCTAACGAACGCACCGAATACGGAGAAGCGGATACTGGGGGAACTCCAGCCTGGAAGGATGAAAACCTACGCATTACGTAAACGGACACCATCGGTAGCTCTGTCACCCGCGTGAACGGAGTCCGCCAGGACGAAGTGAACACGGAAGCAAGCCGAAGGCGCGCCAGCGTACACCGGACTTCTTGAGGTCACCGGACATCGAAGCCGGACGAGGAATTGAGGGAGGGGAGAGGGGAGTCGCGCGCGCGCGCGCGCGCGAGGCGTGTCCGCCGATTTTTACCGCTTCCACGCTCGCCGAGGCGGGTTTTAGGCCCGTCCCACGCAAAATGACGCTCTACAATCAAAATCTGACGGGCTTAACCCGCCCGGGCGATGATTATTATTAACCTCGCCAGCTTCTGGTTGACCCCGTAAATTCTCCGAGGTAAGGACGCCGTTAGGAGAAATGGCGGCGTCCTGGTGTAATAGGAAGCCGCGCCGTTACACGGCGCTCTAAGGGGATTCCTTCCCCCCCTGGACGGCGGGGCGTAATTAAACGCGCCCTACGGGTTCTCGCCTCCGGCTCGAAACAGCACCTGCCGGTGCTGTCGCTTATTAATTACGCCCCGCCGTCCAGCCCCACGAGTGGACGGAGTTGCTGCTAAAGTATGCCCCAGGGTAGCAGCTTCGTCCGTCCCCTCGGTCGGGAAAAGAGGTCGAGGGTCGGCGCGCTCCTCCCTTAAACCCTCCGCGCGCCTTCGGAACGCAACCTCCCACTTGACACCGAATTAAAAACGAGAGATAATGAGAGAATAAGTGAGCAGGAGGTAGAAAAATGCCTAAATGGAAAAGCCCATTGTTCTCAGACATCCGTAACGCCATCGGAGACAACGTAGTGTTCTCAGTGTGGAAGGGGCGTCCCTTTTTCCGTTCCTATGTAATTCCAGCGAACCCGAATACGAATTCGCAGAAAGCCGTGAGGCTGGACAACACAGCCCTTGTTTCCCGCTACCAGGCACTCAAGGCAGACCCCGATGTCAAAGGAGCGTGGAACGAGGCTGCGCTCCCGTACCTTATTTCCGGCTATAACCTGTTCGTTAAGTACGGCAGGCTTTCCGAAATCTACGCTACGCCGACATCCGGTGTCACGCCATTGAGCGTTACGCTCACGTACAAGTGCGGGATACCCCTGGCGAGAGCGGGTATTGTCCAGTGGAACGGGGCAGAGTGGAGCATCATCAAGGACGTAGGCACACTGGAAGATGAAGGAACGGTAGAAGTGTCCGGCTTGACTACCGGAGAGTACGAGTTCTATATTGCCGACCTGCTGGTGCTCGTGCCGGAGGACACCAAGCCGATGGCGTACCAGGCTGTGACGAAATGGTTCCCCGATAAGGATACCGGACTTCTCACAGAGTGCAAAGTTGTAGTCTCGGCAGGGTAAGCTAGCGCGCTTCGCTTGCTTCCGAGTTTCCAACGCTGGCGGGAAAGGAGCGACCATGCCAAAGCATGTCACGGCGGGGAAGCCCCGCCAGCGTCTCAACTCGGCTATAAGTACCGGACTGCCTGTATCCTTTGTTCAGCCGAAAAATTGCGGACGCTTACAACAAGCCGTTATTGCCGTCCTGGTTAAAGCCCTGGACGCCGAAGGCGTGGGGCAACTCAATTACGACCATGTGACGTTAGCCGTCCCTAAGTCTCCCGTACCGATTAACTACCGGAAACACCGCTATGACATCGCACTCGCTGTCGGGGATAGAGTTATCCTGATTGACGTTCTCAACGTGGACGCCCTATACTGGAAACAGGGAGAAGTGACCGAGCATGGCTCTGGCGAAGTCGAAATTATTTGACGCTATCCAGAACCCGCTATACGGGCATACCAAAATGCACAACTCCGTTAGCGGTAACAGCCTGGCGTTTTATACGGGTGAGTCCGGCATCATCATGCGGACGAAGCCAAAGACTCCACATCATACCTCACCAGCACAGGCGTACCAAAACGAGCTTTGGAAAGACGCCGATTGCATGTATCGAGCCAGGACTCACGGGCAGAC
>JALOAP010000576.1 GCA_023228745.1 Dehalococcoidia bacterium
CTTCGAACGCGACTTCCCGGGCTGCACCACCTACCTGCTCGAACAGAACTACCGCTCGACGAAGCCAATCCTCGCCGCCGCGGACGCCGTCATCGGCAAGAATCCCGGGCGGCACAAGCGCACCCTTTGGACCGAGCGTGAAGCGGGCGACCTCATCTCCGTCTACGAGGCCTATTCCGACGAAGAGGAGGCCGAGTTTGTCGCGACGGAATCGGCGCGCCTGCGCTCTTCCGGCCGGCGCTATGGCGACATCGCAGTGCTCTACCGCACGAACGCGCAGTCCCGCGCACTCGAAGAGGCGCTGGTGCGACACCGCATCCCGTATCGCATCGTCGGGGGCGTGCGCTTCTATCAGCGCCGCGAAATCAAGGACCTCATCGCCTACCTCCGGCTGATCCATAACCGCCTCGACGAGGCGAGCCTGTTGCGTGTCATCAATGTGCCCGCGCGCGCCATCGGCGACCGCACGTTGCAGCGTCTGCGTGACTACGGCGCCGAACTCGGCCTGACGACCTGGGACGCCGCCGAGGCCGTAGCCCAGGGCCGGAACGTCCCCGGCATCGCGGCGCGGGCGGCGAACGCAGTGCGCGGCTTCGTGCTCCTCATCAATGGATTGCGCGAGCAGCGCGAGTTGCCGCTCGAGGATCTGCTCGACGCGGTACTCGCCGAGACCGGCTATATGCGCTATCTGCAGGACGGCGAAGGCGACGCCCAGGACCGGCTCGAGAACGTCCTCCAGCTCCGCGCCGTCATGAGCCAGTATGAAGAGGTCACCGGCGAAGCGAGTGACCTTTCGACCTTCCTCCAGGACGTCTCCCTCGTCGCTGATGTCGACGAAATGCGCGACGAAGTCGACGCCGTCACACTCATCACCCTGCACGCGGCGAAAGGCCTGGAGTTCCCCGTCGTCTTCCTGGTTGGCATGGAGGAGGGTGTGCTCCCGCACATCCGCTCCTTCGACGACCCGTTGCAGATGGAAGAAGAGCGCCGGCTGGCCTACGTGGGCATCACGCGCGCCGAGGACCTGCTCTACCTCACGCGCTCCTATCGGCGCTACCTCATGGGGAGCCAGTCGACGAACCCGGCCTCCCGGTTCCTGAAAGACATCCCTGCGTCCGCGATGCGCCCATGGGCTTCGACCACTCGCAAGACCTACGCCGATGTGGTGGCCGCCGCACCCGTGCGCGAAGAGTTCCAGCCGGCGGCCGCCCAGTACACGGCCGGCGACCGCGTGAAGCATCCAAAGTTCGGCGAGGGCATGGTCGTGAGCACGCAACCGCGTGGGAGCGATGTCGAGGTGGTGGTCGCCTTCGATGGCGCCGGTGTACGGCGCCTCCTGCAAAGCATGGCCCCCCTGGAGCTTGCCTGATGCCTGTGCTCTTTCTTGTGCCGTCGACCTGGGACGCGTGGCGAGAGTGGCTGCGCGAGGACCTGCCAGCACTGGTCGCCATCGTTCTCGTCGTCATCGCCGTCGATTTCATCTTTCGACGGCTCGTCAGCCGCGTCCTGCGGCGCGCAATTGTGCGCGCCTCGCGCGTCCGCCACGAAGAGCCCCGGCTGGTCGAACGCCGGGCCGACACGCTCGTCGCGACGTTCAACTGGCTCTTCGCCATCTTCCTGATGTTCATCGGGACGGCGCTGGTACTCGATACGCTCGGCCTCAACGTCTCCGCACTGGTTGCCAGTGTCGGCGTCGCCGGCCTCGCCATCGGTCTCGGCGCCCAGACCCTTATCAGGGACGTGATCAATGGCACGTTCATCCTGCTCGAAGACCAATACGGTGTTGGTGATGTGGTGACCGTCGCGGGTATCAGCGGCGCCGTCGTGGAGATCAACCCGCGGCGCACGGTGCTGCGTGATTTGAACGGGCACGTGCACACCATCCCGAACAGTGCCATCAGTGTCGCGACGAACATGACCAGCGGCTTCAGCCGCATCAATCTCGACGTGACGGTGCCGCGCGAAATCGGTACCGAGGACGCTATTCGCATGGTCAACGACGCCTGTGATGCACTCGCGGCGGCGCGGCCAGCCGATATCCTCTCCGCCCCGAGCGTGCTACGAATCGACCAGCTCACCGAGGGCGGCGTCATCCTCAAGGTGCTCGGCGATGTTCGCCCCGCGACCCAGTGGGAGCTGACCGGCGAACTGCGCCGCCTCATCAAGCAGCGGTTCGACCAGGCCGGTGCAGACCTGCTGCAGCCTCTCCGCCCGATCGTGCTGCGCGAGGAGGCCGCCCGCGACGGCGGCAACGGCAAGAAAGAGGAGCCGTCCGAAGACCCGGCTGTAACCGATAACCCGTTCGGAGGCTGACCCGGGACAGCCGGGGGCGCATTCCGCGAAAATCGGCGCGTGGCATTCCACATCGGCACCTCGGGATGGCACTACAAGCACTGGCGCGGCGACTTCTATCCTTCGCGTTTGCCAGCCGCACGCTGGTTCGAGCAGTACGCGCAGGTGTTCGACACCGTCGAACTGAACGCCAGCTTCTACCGCCAGCCGAAGCCGGCCGCGTGGGACCTGTGGCGCGGCGAAGCA
>JALOAP010000578.1 GCA_023228745.1 Dehalococcoidia bacterium
CGCCGAGCGGGGGGTGCAACTCGTGGGCACCGCACACGGCAACACGCTCGAAAACCTGATGCTGAACCCCACGCTCGCCGACCTCATCGGCGGCATCCAGTCGGTGACCCTGGGCGACGAAGAGGCGCGCCGCCGCGGGACGCAGAAGTCGATTCTGGAACGGAAGGCACCGCCGACGTTCGACGTCGTGGTCGAAATCCAGAGCTGGGCACGCGTGGCGATCCACGAGAACGTGGCCGACACGGTGGACGCGCTGCTGCGCGGCTATGCCGCACCACCGGAGGTACGACAGCTCGGGCCGGGCGGCCGCATCGAAATCGTGGAGGAGACGCCCGAGCAGGAGGGCGAAACTGCTCCCTACCGGCCTTCTGTCCCTGTGCGTGGTGCGGAATCCGGCGGGTGGGAACTGGGTCGCCGGCGCGGCGGTGGCCGTGTGCGCGACGACCGCCCGGATGAGTTCACCCACGAGCGCGATCACTTCCTCAACCCGGACGTGAGCGGGATGCCGATCCGCCTGTACGGGTTCGGCGTTTCGCGCGGGCGGCTCGACCAGGCGATTCGCACGCTCGGGGTCAATGTGGAGCTGGTGAACGACGTGCGCGAGGCCGACGCAGTGGTGACGATGCGGAACTACTACCGGCGGAAGCCCCCGGCACTGCGCGAAGCAGAGGAACGGTCGCTCCCGATCTATGTGGTGAAGAACAACACGGACTTCCAGCTCGAACAGGTGCTGAACCAGTTCCGGAACGGTGGTTCTGGCGAGCGCGCCGTGCGACGCGACCCAATGGTCGACGTCTTCCGCGAGACTGAGGACGCGATCGCGCGGGTGCTGGAGGAAGGGCGCCCGGTGGAGTTGGCGCCGGCGAACAGCTACGTGCGTCGCGTGCAGCACGAGCTGGCAACGCGCTACAACCTCGCGAGCAAGAGTGCCGGCAAGGAACCGCAGCGGCGCGTCCGGATCCTGCCCGTCGGCCAGGGATAGGCGGCCGTCGGCTCCCCGCCCCTGGAGAGTCCGCGCATCTCGTTCCGCTCACGGGGGGCGGGTAGTGCGCAGCGGACGGGCGAGGGGTTAATCGTGGGAGCAAAAATTTACGTTTGGTTTACGCCTTGGCTGTGTTGTGTGTGATACAAAAGGGGTGCCGAATCCGCGCGAGCGGAACGGGGGAACCATTCCTTGGGGTGTATCTCCGCGAAATCGCGGAGTAGGTGACTCCCTCACCGAACCCGTCAGCTAACCCCGTAGGCCTAGAGGGAGAGGCGTGGCAGCCGCTCAGCCTGCCGAAAGCCTCTCATCGACCCGGTCGTACGTTTGCTCGTGGATCGACCCACGTGTGCGACCAGATCTGACGGGGGCTGACATGCTTCGAACTCAGAATAGTCCGTGGTGGAGACGCATCTTCGACGACGCAAAGGTGCCGTCGTATGTCGTCGTCCGCCCGCCTGAAGCTCGGCGATGCCCTGAGTGCTTCGCCCAGTACGAAGTTCGCGACCGCTACTGCCCGGGCTGCCGTGTGGCCGTGCCGGAGTGGCGTTTCGGGTAAATCTGCTCCGTTCCTCCCTCCTCTTGTGCGTCGCTCCCCTGGCGCCGCAGCAAGAACTGAAAGGCCAGCCGGAGTCGCGCCGGGTGGCCTTTTAGTTTGCCTCGAACACCGTTCGTCAGCGCTGGCCGGCTCATGTCGTGAGGGCTTTTCGGTTCATGCGAGCACGTGCGTGCGCAACCAGGGGACCGCATTCCTGTAGCTCGATTCCAGCGAGGTGCTCGGCGCGAAAGCCCAGGCCAAGAAGCCCAGGGCCGGAGGACTCGCCCTCGGGGCGTCCTAGCGGAAGAGATCGCGCTCGGAGTCGCGGAGGACGCTCTGCATGGTGGCGGTGTCGTCACGCTCCCAGGCGTGGCCGCGGATGACGGCGACGGGGATGCGGCTGACGTTGCCCTTCACGAGTTCGGCGGCGCTTGCGAGCTCGTCGGCGGTGCAGAGTGCCTGCACACGGAACTCATGGCCGTGGGGGTCGACCTGGCCGATATAGCTCAGGATGGGCTGCATGCCTGCGATGCCGATCGCGACGTCCACCTGGCCTTCGCGCCAGGGGCGCCCGAACGTGTCGGAGATGATGACCGCGACGTCGAGTCCAAGCTCGCGGAAGCGCGCGCGGTAGCGCCGGGCGGAGCCATCCGGGTCTATAGGCAGCAGGACCGCGAGGCCGTGGCCACCGGAGCTCGACTGGTCGACGCCGCTATTCGCACAGACGAAACCGTGGTGTGTCTCGGTGATGAGCACCGGCCCCACCTGCCGGACCACGCGCCGCGCTTCGCGCAAGACGAGCTCGATGACCGCCGGCTCCTTCTCCCACTTCTCGGCGTACTGGCGTGCGAAGGGAGATGGCTCCACCTCATCGAGGGAGACAACGCGCCCCTCGGCCTTCGAGACGATCTTCGAGGTGATGACGACGACATCGCCCGACTCGAGGGGTGAACCCATCGCCCGGGCGGCGTCCGCGGTGAGGGCGGCGAGGTCCGCGCCGGCGGTGATTTC
>JALOAP010000577.1 GCA_023228745.1 Dehalococcoidia bacterium
GACATAGGTAACAGCTTCGGGTCTCCTGGAGGGTGGCTGGAAGGGAGTTGGAGCGACTGGCTACCGATTACCGGCTACCGCCTACCGATCCCGGGCCCCCGGCTACCGGCCCCCGCCTACCGCTGGTTGACGATGAGGGCCTGGGTGACGCGGCCGATGGGGCCGTGAGTGTCGTGGACGACGGATTCGACGAGGCCGAGGCCGTATTCCTGGGCGCAGGATTGCGCTTCGAGGCAGATCCATTCGCCCTCGGGCAGGCGGTGCAGGTGGAGCGAGATGTCGGCGTTGATGAAGCCGACCGATTCGGCGGGGCGGATGTATCCGAGCGCGTTCCCGAAGTCGGAGGTGGCGGCGAGACGCACGAGCGGCGATGTCTCTTCGCCGGCGACGAATGGGACGGGGATGCGGATCCAGGCGGTACCGCGGCCGCCTTCGCCGGCGACGCGCCGGACCTCGACCGTCGTATGGAATCCCTTGAGCTCGCCGAAGCGCGACGGGGGGACCTTACCTTCGGCCGTGAGGACGCTCCCGATGGAGGTGGCCGGCACGCCTTCGTGGCTGGCGACCCAGCGCGGCGGCGGGAGTACATGCGTCGGCAGCGCGACGTCCGAACGCCGCAGCAAAAGTGCCGAGGCGCGGCTCACTTCGACGCCCTCGGCGAGGAGTGATGCTTCGAGGACGGCAATGCGCTTGCCTTCGCGCACAACCCGCGTTTCGGTCGTGAGCGGCGCTTTGGGGACGGGCCGCAGGAGGTCGATGGTGAGGCGTGCGACCTGGAGTTCGGGGTCGGGTGTGGCGTGTTCGATGGTGCGCGCGAGCAGGCCTGCCGGCGGGCCGCCGTGCAGCACCTTCGGGCCCCACGGGCTGCCCGCCGAATCGGTCGGCAGGAAGCGGTCGCCGTCGCGAAGAAAGACTGGCTCCAGGCCCACGGGTACCTCCAAGGGATCGCACTTGACCCGAGTCTACCGGCCCGGGCTCCTGCAGGCAGTGGCGAACGGAGGGTACTGTTCGAGCGGGCCCCGAATATGGTATATTTCCTCGTACTCCCGGCGAAAACGCCGATGACCTGGAGGCTGCCGCAAATGCAAAGCGAAGGCAAGGGACCTGCCCTCAGCATCGTGCGCCTCGGAGCCGCCCAGGACTGACCTACACCTTCGGAAGTTGGACCAACGGCCGCCGCGAGGCGGCCGTTTTGCGTGTGCCCTGCGCACGCCCAACTCCCGGAGTGGTTTGCATTGGCAGAATATGAATCCGAGGTGGCGGAGGCCGCCCTCGATGAGTTCGTGGCTGAGGGCATCGTCACTGAAATCCTGCACGTCATAAAGCGCGGCAAGGAGGCGGGCGCCTACCTCTGCCGGGTCGACACGTCGCTTGGCGCTGAGTTCGCGGTGGCGAAGGTCTATCACGAGCGGAGCAGACGCAATTTCGCGAAAGACGGCGCCTACCACGAAGGGCGCGTTATCCTGAACGGTCAGGTGCGCCGGGCCATTGCGGCGCGCACAGAGGTCGGGCTCCAGGCGCAGGGAGCGATGTGGGTCGACCACGAGTTCCAAACGCTAAGCGACCTGCACTACGCAGGTGCGGACGTGCCCGAGCCGTTCTACTCGACCGAGCGGGCAATCTTGATGGAGTACGTCGGTGGCGAACTGGGGCCGGCGCCGCAGCTTCAGCAGGCACAGCTCGAGCGGGACGAGGCGGTGGCATTGTTCGAGCGGCTGCTCTGGAACGTGGAGCTGTTCCTCAGCTACAACCTCGTGCACGCGGACCTTTCGCCGTTCAACGTGCTCTATGGCGAGGGGCGCGCCGTGGTGATCGACTTCCCGCAGGCTGTGGACCCGCGCTTCAACCGGCACGCGCGGGCGCTGCTCGAGCGGGATGTCGCCAACCTCGGCCGCTATTTCGCGAAATACGGCGTCCACTTCGACGCAGAGCGCCATGCTGCGCAGCTGTGGGAGTGGTGGCGTTATGGAGCGGGTAGCCGGTAGGCGGGGGCAGATGGTGCATCGGGCCCGGCGCCCGGTGCACCCGCTACCGACTACTGACTACCGACTACTGACTACCGGCCACCGGCTATTCGATGAAGACCAGTTCCGAGGCGGTCTGGAGTGCTTCGGCGAGCTTCTCGATCGCCTCGTTGGCGCGCGTCCGCTTGGCGGACGAACCGTCCTGGTCGGCGATGGTGCGGCCGAGCGCCCGGCCCTGTTTCGCCGCCGCTGCAGCGTCCCGGTAGCGCTGATAGGCGCCCGCGCGCGCTGCTGCCGCGGCGGCAACGGCACCCTTGCGCGCCGCTTCTTCTATCCGTTTCGCGGCGCCGTCGACGCGGCTTGCGAGTTGTTGTGCCGCCGCGGAGCGCTCTCGTTCGTGTTCGCTATCGAAGCGCCGATCACTCATCGTCTCGCGGGCATCGTCGAGGGCCTCCGCCGCCTGGACGATGGCATCCGCGGCCTCGGCGATGCGCTTGCTCTGCTCGTCGTTCATTCGCTGTCCTTTCGGGGGGCCCCCAGAACGTAACGCGCCGTCGCGAAATGGGG
>JALOAP010000579.1 GCA_023228745.1 Dehalococcoidia bacterium
TTCCGTCTATGTGGCAGTTGTCTATTTCACACTTGTCCGCGTCATTTAGCCATATCCCATATTTCGCGGCGCCCGATGTGTTTACTAGGCTTATTGCTAAGTTGTGAAAATGGTGGCCTGGCAATGTTGCTTGGATGGCGTGCAGGTTTGTTGCTTCTACCGCCATGTTCATGATTTCGCAGAACCCGGCGGTGATGATTATTCCTGTTCCACCAGTCGCTACGATTTTCGCTACGGATGGCCCGTCTTCGGTCATTCCGATTAGCTGGACGTGTTCGTATGGAATTGTCACTGATTCTGGATACTCGGCCGATTTCACGTATATTTTGCACCATGGGTTCGCTGCTGCCAGTGCACCAGATATCGTCTTTTTTGGGTGTTCCCATGAATATCCATCATTTGCGTCGCTTGCCGTGGTGTACGAACCGTCCACGAAGAGTGTTGTCCACCCAGATTTCGATACGTTCAACTCTGATATCTCGAATCGGATACTCGACTGGGCCATGTACACCATAATCAAAGCGCAAGGGAACTCCGGTCTTTAGGCCGGGGAGGAATTGCGCCCTTCACCTCCACTAAACCAATAACTATTTATTCTCATAGTGGTATCTCCTAATTGATGTTTGCTCAAAGAACCTTGCAGATAGTTATCGAACGTGACGAATCTCTCGTCAAGACTCTCGATAGCTTTACTCATATATGCAATCGCATATCCGAGACCGCTTGGAACTCCGGCAAACATCTCAACGCTCTTGATCTGCATCGTATCGTTTACCACGATGTCAAAGGGACAGTATCTTCTCAGCTCACCTGCACAAGCATTCGGCTTACTGCGGGTGCTTATGCAGCTGCCAAGAAGAACGGTCATGACCTTGATCATTCTTTCAACTGGCATCGACCTTTCGCTCTGTTCCTTGTCGGAAAGAGAGGGCGAGATGCAAGTTTCAAGAAAGATGGTCTCTTGAGCATTTCTACAATCGATGGCAGGAAGCATCTTAGTTACTCGGTCCCTGAAGCCTTCGAGAAAGACTTCTATAACGCTACTGAAATCGATAGTATCGTAGTCAAGAATCTCGGTGATAAGCTCATCGGATTCGTTGCGTATACCGTCGAACTTCCCGATGTCGATGGAATCCACCCAGTTGGAATCGATCTCAACGAAACGAATGCTATCGTTGCAGTCGATGCAGATGGGAACCAATTGTTTGTGACCGGGCTGGACAGGAAGATTAAGAACAAGCGCACATCTAAGACGATCAAGAGACTTCAGAGAAAGCTTGAGCAACGAAAGGCAGAGGGCAAAAATACTCGGAGCGTTGTCCGAGCCCTCAAACGGCTGAAGCTCAAGCGATCTCGCAGAACCAAAGATTTCTGCCATTGTGCGTCCAAACAACTTGTCGAATGGGCACCCGACAACTGTGTTCTGGTTTTCGAGGACCTGAACTTCAGCCAAGGAAAACGAGGTAGCAAAGCATGGAACAGGCGGTTTTCCGTCTGGCCTCGCGGCATGATCTTCGATATGGTCAGCTATAAAATCCAGGGGAAGGGCGTCGTCGCTAAGGTTGACCCTAGAAACACGTCTAAGTTGTGTTCTAGGTGCGGTCTTCCTGGTGTCAGAAAACGACACTCCTTTACCTGTCCTGATTGTGGGTTTTCGGATCATGCGGATCACAATGCAGCTGTCAATATTCGCAACCGCTTTACTGCATTACGGTGCAGTGGGGACCCGTCAGTGTCCCCTGAAGCCTCGATTTAACCAGGAGGCAAGCTCCGGTCTTTAGGCCGGAGTAAACTGACTTGTTTATTCCTCGCCCCGAAGGTTTTCGGTCACGCTCCGACCTCGATAATTCCATCGAGTTCGGCCAGGGCTATCTCGATGTTCGCGAGATCCCGCTTGATCAGGCCGACTTGCTGCTTCTCCCGCTGAGCCTCGGCGATCTTGAGCGCCACCTGGAGCCGGTACTGAGTTACCTCGTACTCGTCCCGCATCTGGCGGACGATAGCTGCCTTGCCCGCGTCATCGATCATGACGACACCACCGCGTTAATGTCGGCAATCATGGCCGCTATGTCGTCCCGATCGGATCGGAGCGCGTTGAGTTGGTCCATGCCTTGCTGGATCTGTGCGTTCATCTGAGTTCGCTGTTCTCGGAGCTGGTCCAAGTCCAGAGAAGCTTCCAGAACCGACTTCTCCCCGGTGTCCTGATCGTACTCGTCGTAGGTGATCGTTACATCTACTCCCGTTCTGGCGACCGAAACGATAGCATCCGCCGCCTTCTTTCGCGTATATTCTGCAAAGTTCATTTATCTCCCTCACGGCGTGGTGGTTATAAGGCCGAGGTTTACCAGAGCCGTTATCAAATTCGCCAAATCGCTTACATCGTCTCCGCTCAGGTCCACCGACGGCTTGTTGATCGGCTCGGTCCCGTAGAACCCGAGCTGAGCCGTTGCGCCGTTGGCTACGTTCGTCCCTTTCAGGATTCCGCCAATGTTGACGTAATTGCTCGTCGTGGCGAGCGGTGGGTCGATA
>JALOAP010000580.1 GCA_023228745.1 Dehalococcoidia bacterium
AAGGCGAGAAAAACCGTGGTAATGGCAACCTAAAATTGACCCCCCGTGGTAACGTAAAAATGACCCACCCCGGTTTGGGTTAATGTTTTGGCCGTACACCCGGCACGACACCGGTTGATAGCCCCATCCATTCAATGAGCGGCCTTCTTCTTTTTCTTCAGGCTTTCCTGTAAACGGTAGCTTTCCCAGTTACAGTTGACGATAAAGGCATTGTGGGTCAGACGGTCAAGCAGGGCTGCCGTCAGGGTCGGATCGCCAAACAGCTGCGTCCAGTCCGCAAAGCCGAGATTGGTGGTAACGATCATCGAGCCCCGTTCGTAACGATCGGCCATAACCTGGAACAGGAGCTGAGAGCCCTCTTTGGAGAAGGGGACGTATCCCAGCTCGTCGATGATCAGAAGACCGCTTTTGGCGTAGCGTTGGATCGACCGGCTCAGGGCTCTTTCCGACCGGGACTCGATCAGTTCGTTGACCAGCTCTGAGCCCGTGACGAAGCGGCTGCGGATTCCCTGGCGGCAGGCCTCGATTCCAAGGGCAATCGCAAGGTGGGTCTTGCCCGTCCCCGTCTTGCCCGTAAAGATCACGTTTCGCCGCTCTTCGATATACCGGCCGGTCTTGAGCTCTTCGATCAGCCTTTTGTCGATCTCCGGCGCCGATTCATACCGATACTGCTCGAAGGTCTTGAGCAGGGGGAAACGGGCATCCCGTATCCGCCGCCTGAGCCGATTGTCCGACCGGGTCCGGATCTCCGTCTCCGCCAGCGTCAGCAGAAACTCCTCGTAATCCTGACCCGTCTCCCGCGCCTGGCGGACCAGGGATGGGTATTGCCGGAGCATGGCGCCCAGTTTCAGTTCATGGAGGTGATGCGCCAGAAGAACCGCCGTCCCTTCCGTCATAAGACACCTCCCAACTGCCCATAGACAGAAACGTCGTGGGTCGGCGTCACCGGCCAATCCTTCAGGGGTTCGAAGGTCTCCTCAGGGCCGGTCTGTAAAAGCAGTTGCTTCACCCCGGAGCTGTGATGCACACCCCGCTCGAGAACCAGAGAAACGGCCGCCTCAACCTCGCGGGCATCATACTGCCGGTACAACATCAGGACCGTGATAAAATCCTTGATCCCTTTCGTTTCCCCCTGGCTCTCCTTGAACCGCAACAGCAACCGTTCCAGATCCTCCGGCCACGTCGCCCGCCATTGACGGATCACCCGGGCCGTGTCAAACGCCCCGGGCTTACGTTGAAGAATGCCCAGGTAATGATCCGGATCCAGCACCCACTTGTTGTTGCCGAACACCCGTTCATGATGCGCGATCCGCTTGCCGGCATAAAACAGATCGACCTGATCGACCGTCAGTTCCCCGCGAATCTTCAGCCCCCGATACCCCGATGGAACCGAGTAACGATTCTTGTCCGCGATGATCGTCCCGTAATGGTCCATCTTTGCCTCGACCAAACGGACGTTGGTAAACGGAACGGCCGGCAGGGCCAGCAGATGATCACGCTCCTTCTCGAAGAGAACACGGACCGTATCCTCCCGCCCGGCGATCCGGTGGTCGCCATACCGGATGCATTCCTCCAAAAGCTTATCGTTCAGCTCTTCCAGGGAATCAACGACGGGTACCGGCACCAGAAAGTTCCGCCTGGCGTACCCTACCAGACCTTCCGTGCCTCCCTTCTCGTGCCCGCATCCCGCATTGCAGAACCGCGGCGCAAAAGTGTAATACGCCCGAAACCGCAGAAACGACTCCTGTTCAATCCGGCCTCTTCCCGACAATATCTTCTGAACCGCACTCTTGAGATTGTCGTACACCAGAGTCGGGAACACCCCACCGAAAAACTCGAAGGCACGGATGTGGCCGTCAAAAAAGGCCTGCTGCTTCTCACATGGATAGGCGCGAACGAACGGCTTCCCCGAGAATCGGGAGCGCATGCAAAAATAGTAAATCGACGTCTTATGACCCCGGATTATCGCGCCGGCTCGGCCCCAATCAACCTCAGCCTCTCGACCACAATCCGGGTCCGTCACAACGAACACTTCCGGACCGTCAAGCCCTATCCTCGGCTTACTCAACCTCACGTAACGCCTGACGGCCTCTTCAGATCCGCCGTATCCGTGCTCGTTGACCAAACGGTGATATATCCGTCGCGCCGTGTGACGCTGCTTCCGGGGAACCCCCTTGTCTGATTCCAGCCATCCGTCAATGATCTTCAGGTATCCGTCCAAAGCAGGATAATGTTGTCGCTGGCGGGGCGCATAACCCCCATGCTCCTCCGACAGCACCTTCCGAATCGTCACCCTGGAATGACCTGTCTCCTTCGACAGCTCTCGTATCCCTTTCTTGTAAACCCTCACTGCCGTTCTGATATAACTGTACTGATCCATCCTCAGCACCTCTCTCACCTCCGGCAAACCGTTCTGAAAACAGATCAGTTTACCAGAGTCGCTCCCGAGGGTGGGTCATTTTTACGTTACCACAACCCCTTCAGGTGGGTCAGTTTTCGGTTACCACAATCATGTGACGGGTAGATGT
>JALOAP010000581.1 GCA_023228745.1 Dehalococcoidia bacterium
CAGGGCAAGGATGGCATCTATTGCATATCCACTCACCCCAAGTTGATAACCACCAATCGTTTTGATGGCAATTATGGCAAGGTTTATCAGGTCTATCCTGGATGATTTTTACCTTGCGAGTTTCAGTCATTTGCTATCACCACATCCCACCATTTATCCCATATCAGATAAAAGGCCGTGCGTTGTGCTGCTGTATAATCGTTTATTGTCGGGTCTGTCCTCTTATCAACCTTGACCAGATTAGTATAAATCTCATCGTACTCTTGTTGGCTAGTTTTAAGTTGCGACTGCAACAGGGCTACTTCTACTTGGCTTTGTAAAAATCTTTGCTCAAACAATGCCCGCTCGTCAGTAATATTGGCTAACGCAGTCTGCGCGGCGGCGGCCTGCCCCGCAAGGGTTTTGTATTGTGTTTTGTAATTATCCAGTTCCGCTTTGGCCGCTTGCGCCCCTTGCTGCGCCGCTTGAACCTGCTTTTGTAATTCAGCGTTTTGCGCCATCAGTGATTTGTTCTCGGCATCCAGTTTATCACAGCTGTCTTTTAAGTCTTTGTATTGCGTATTATATCGCTGTTCCACCTGCTCCATAAAAGGTTTAAGGACTTTTTCAGCCGCCGCCGTTTCGTCAACCTGCGTTTTCCCGCAACCAGACAAACCACAGACGGCAAGAACGCCCACCACCAATACCATGATACTCTTAACACGTAGATTTTGATTATAGGGCTTTATTCTCCCCATTTTTACCTATTCCCCCTTTGCGCTAAGAATTTACTACCTTTCCGCACTTTTTACAAACCCCGTTAATATACCAGTGGGGAGGGCATCCATCTGTTTTGTTGGCCGGCGCTGGATACTCTTTTTTCTTTGCCATTATTTCACTCCGATGTTTTTACTTTATCGTGAAAACTATAAAATTCGATAAGACGTACAGGGTTTAATTCATTTAGTTTTTTAGTCATCTCTGCCAGTTCTTGTTGTTCATCCTCTCTTATTAATCCAAAACCCTGTATCTGTGTAACAGCGGTAAAAAGCACCATCAATTCGTATTCATCAACAGTAATGTGATTGTGTTTGCCATCTTTAGAAACTTCCATTATTCCCCCTATCAGAATAATCCGCATATCGGCGCTCATCCTGTTTCCAAACAAGTTTTATATCATCCCCCGGTTCTACCTGGCGTGATTTCGCCATCCTGATATTCAGTTCCGGGGCTGTTGGATTGTCGCGCCACAATAGCAGAATTACATCCGCATCCTGCTCAATACTTCCGCTACCACGCAAGTCAGATATAACCGGTGTTCTATCATCCTCGCTGCGATATTCCTGATTGCGGTTAAACTGCGAAGCGCAGACAACAGGGATATTTAATTCTACGGCTATATCCTTTATGCGCTGGCAGGCCCGGCCAATTCGTATATCTTCACGTTCTTTTTCACCATAGCAGTCTTTCAACTTTTGGAGATAATCTATAAACACAATATCGAGCCCGACAGTATCTTTTAATTTTATAGCTGCGTGGTAAACATCCATTGAGCTAACTCCGGGGTGCAGGAATGTTATCCCCCACTCCGATACCTTGCCGGAAACATCGGTTATTTTATCCATCTGGTCATCATTCAGTCCATATTTGCGTAACTGCTTAATCGGTATACCAAGTTCGCGCGCCACTCGCCTTTCAAGAATATGCTCCACAGTCATTTCAGCACTTACAAAAAGTATTTTCTTATCATACAGGTTCTGGGCAACATCAATCATAAGTTGAGTTTTGCCTATCCTGGGCCGGGCGCCGACAATCACTAATTCGCCCGGATATAGGCCAGCAGTAATGTCATCAAGGTCACGAAATCCCCACTTCAAGCCATGCAAAGGGTCGTTATACTTGGATATCAGGTCAAAGACTATATTACCAGACTCCTTTGGCGTTATAAACTCACTTATATTCATGTACTTTGTTTGGTAATCTTTAACTTTAGACATGAGCCTTTCGACACTATCGCTATTCGGTTCACCACCTATCCTCTGAATTTCGCCACCTAACTCAATCAATGCCCTGTGAGCGGACAGGTTTCTTACAATCTCGGCATAATCCGCAATATCAACAGAAGTAGGACAGATAGAAATTAACTCACTAAGGTAAGCCGCTCCGCCTGCATCCTTTAATTTCCCAACGGAATCCAATTCCTGCGCTATTGTAATTTGGTTTATCCTAGTGTGGCGCTCGAATATACTTACGCAAGCGGCATATATCATTTTGTTGGCATCATAAAAAAAGTCGCTCGGTTTTAGTGAATATACTACCTGTGTAATTGAGTCACCATCTATCAGTAATGAGCCTATTACCGCTTCTTCTGCGTCTTTATCTTTTGGAATGTTCATGACCAAGCCCCTTTTGATTTTACTTTCTTCGCAGGTTCTGTTTTTTCCTCAAAAACTCCTGTCCAGCCTCGCATAATAGAATTTTCAATTATCTTACTTACATTCTGGCCGGAGTTATGAAATTCAGTAAGCCTATTTATCAATAACTTCAA
>JALOAP010000582.1 GCA_023228745.1 Dehalococcoidia bacterium
GCCCTTCCGAAACAACCTCAAACGTCCCCGGGAATCCCTCGAAAAGCGCCGTCAGCGTCAGCCGCGAAAAAACCCGGAGATGCCCGGGGTCGTTTACGGGCCGGTTCGGCGTCGTCACCACGAGCGCCCCGCCCGGAGCCGTGATCTCCCCCAGCACCTTGACGAAGTCCAGCGGGTCCTCGACGTGCTCGATCACCTCCGAGCACACCACTCCGTCCCAGCCGCCCTTCGGAACATCGCCCGCATTGAGGCAGTACAGGAACTTGATATCAGGGAAGAACTTCCGCGCCTCGGCGATCGCCGACTCTCCGAAGTCAACGCCCGTCCAATCGCCCGGACAGAATCCCTTCATGATGGCCGTGGAATGACCGCAGCCGCAGCCGATGTCGACAAACGCCTTTCCGCCCGCGACGGCCTCGGCACATTTCCTCAGCCGCTCCTGGTGGATGGGATATAACAGGTGAGCCCACACTTCATTCTTCATCCAGTGGGATTCAAGATAATCTTTCGCGTCCATGCCTATCTCCCAAATTCGCGTTTCAGGATCCCGCGGTCCATCGGCTTATTTCTCAGCACGTACCTCATCTCGGGCCCGCTCGACGTGTTGGCGTCATGAAGCGTGACGCAGAACCGGCCGGCCGGCAGCTCGACCAGGCCCGGGATGTCGATCACGGCCTTGTGGGTCGGGTGACGCTTGGAACGATCAAACCAGCGGATAGCCTTGGGGTCCATACGGTGAGCGAAGAACGGACCGCTGCCGATCGTGTCATACCCCCAAAGCCGATTCTTCAGGACGTCGAAAGCGTAACCGTGTTTGAAGTACATCCATTCCGCCGGGCACTCCATCATCAGCTTCCCGGCGTCTCTGGCGTACATGTCGTCGTTGTCGATCAGGGCAAACACGATCTCGTCAAACTCTTTGAGCCGCCGGAGAATGGGCGCGTCGTTATAGCAGTACCAGACGCGGTCCCTTCCCGTGTGGTCCGGGTGCTTGGGGAGGGCCTGTTCCGTCAAATGCTTTAGGTCCGGGTCTAGGAGAACGATGTAGATCCAGTCCTCGTGGGACTGATTGAGCAGGGAATTGAGCGTGAACCGCCGCCAGATGTCAGCCCGACGAGCGGTCCATTCCAGGGTCCGCACCGGATGAACCGTCCCCGAGGGTTTCCCCGCCAGGCATTTTTCGGACTGGTAGGAATTCCAGGCCGTCCAAAAAACCAGCTTCCGTTTCATCGGCCCTGATATCCTTCCCGCCAGCAGAGCTCATAGAATTTCCGCCTCACCGCTCGACCCGGGCCATCAGCGCAGAGCCTCAGGGGATCCCGACTCTCGGGGAGGGTGTTGTCGTAGGCGGCCGTGGGGATGACGTACTTCGGCGCCTCTCGGTGGACCAGGTTGTGCCAGTAGAGGTCCTCGATCGGCGTCTCGCAGCCCCGGAGGTCCATTCCTAGGTACTTCCGATCCGCGCAGGTGATGATCCCCAGGAAATCGACCCGGACCGGCGCCGTTTGCTTATGGGCCGCGATCATGACCGTGTCTCGGTAGTAATCCGGGCCGTGGAAGGTCCGGCCGTGGATCCCTGTCACGCAAGGCCCAAGCTCCGCATGCCACCGAAGGAAATCATCGACCAGGCCGGGCCGCGGCATGATGTCGTCGTCGGCCTTTATGCAGATATCCCCCTCGGTGAGCGTGGCCACGGCGTGGCGGGCCTTATTCCCGGGATCCGGCCAGAACCGCGCTATCTTCACCGGGAGGTTTGTCTTGAAGCCGTCCCGCGAACAATCGCACAACCAGACGTCGGGTGTTTGCCGGAGCCAGGCTTCAAGGATCGCGCCCAAGCGTTCCATCCGCCGATACGTCACCACCACCACCGATGCCGTCATGGGTTGCTCCCACCGCGATTGATCAGGTTGTCGCCGTACCCGACCTCTCGCCGAAGTCGCCGGGAGGCTTGGAAATGCTCGATCACGGGCTCGATCTTGAAGGCCTGGGGATAATCGTAGATACACGTATAGGCGAACGGGTGACGGTAAACTCTCACCTTCTCTCCTGCCTTCTCAATCTCCGCGATCGCCAGCTTGAGGCACATCTGGTGCCTGACCCGCGGTCGGGCGAGCGCGACCTCGTGCCACTTCTCCACCAGCTGCCGGCCCATCCCGCCGTTCTGTATCCACAGCGTCCCGCTCAGCAATTCGTCAGCGTCACCGCTTTCCGGCCTGTACTTGAAGAAGTGAGCCGAAAGATCGAAATCGCGCTTCTGGCTCAGCTCATCAAACAGCACCGGGTACTGCCTCACCACGGCGTCTGCATCGACAAAGACGATGTCCTTCCCGGGAAACATGTCCATCGCCCTGAGGACGCATTCGCTCTTGAAATTAAGGTTCGCCCTCCATGTCCCGGCCGGTTCGTACTCGAAAATCTTGTACGGCAGCCGATGGACCTTGAGTGACGCCTCTAAATTTCTGGCCTCCTGCTCATATCCCGTGCCCCTCGTGTAGTAGGAAACAACCATGAACCCCGGGTCAGCCT
>JALOAP010000583.1 GCA_023228745.1 Dehalococcoidia bacterium
TTCCGCGTGCCGTCCGACTGGCGCAGCATGCTCTTCGGCTCCCAGGTGAGCGACATCTACGTCCAACCCCATATTGGCTCCGATGCTGCGTTCTTTGTAGGTCTGCTCAAGGGCGTCATCGAGCGCCGCGGTGTGGACCAGCGGTTTGTGGACGACTACACGGAGGGATGGCCCGCCGTGCGTGAAGCCGCTGAGTCAGCGAGCTGGGATGAGATCCTGGCAGCGGCGGGCGTCACCCGGAGCGAAATCGACCGGGTGGCGACCGCGCTGCTGGAGGCAAAGCGCGGCATCTTCCTCTGGGCAATGGGCCTCACGCACCACGCGAACGGCGTCGATAGCATCACGGCACTTGCAAACCTGGCGATGGCGCGTGGCTGGCTCGGCCGTCCGGGGACCGGCCTGTTGCCCATCCGCGGGCATTCGAACGTGCAGGGCGTTGGCTCCGTGGGCGTGACGCCGACGTTGAAGACCGCCTTCGCCGAGCGGATGGAGGAGCTCTATGGCATCACGGTCCAGCAGGGCGGTCAGCACACCTATGCCTCCATGGAGGCTGCCGCTGAGGGCCGGGTGAAAGCTGCCGTGCTGCTCGGCGGCAACCTCTTCGCGAGCAACCCCGACCGTGACTGGGCGTCGCACGCCCTCCGGCAGATCCCGCTCACAGTCGCGATTTCGACGAAGCTGAACGAGGGCCACATCCACGGGCGCGGCAAGACCTCGCTCATCCTCCCGGCGTTGGCGCGCGACGAGGAGCAGCAGGCCACGACGCAGGAGTCGATGTTCAGCTATGTGCGGCTTTCGGATGGCGGTACGCCCGCGGTGCCGGGCCAGATGCGCTCGGAGGTCGAGATCATCGCGAGCCTGGCGGAGCGCATCCTCCCGCCCGGCCGTTTCGACTGGTCGCAGCTTCGCAGCCACCGGCACCTGCGGGAAGCGATGGGCAAGGTCGTGCCCGGCTACGGGGCGGTTGGGGCGATCGACGAGACGAGGCGTGAGTTCCAGGTGGCGAACCGCGTATTTGCCACGCCGGTGTTCCCCACGCCGAGCGGGAAGGCGCAGTTCCACACCGTGGCACCAGCGGCGTTCAGCCCTGTGCCGGGAGAGTTCCGGCTCATGACACTCCGCTCAGAGGGGCAGTTCAACACCGTCGTCTACGACGAAGAGGACCTCTACCGCGGGAACACCCGGCGCGACGTCGTCATGATGGCCGCTCTCGATGCCAACGCGGTCGGCGTGCGCGAAGGCGACCGCGTGGTGGTCGAATCCGAGGCGGGCCAGATGGAAGCGTCCGTAGCGATTGTGGACATCCGTCCCGGGAACATGGCCATGTATTACCCCGAGGCAAACGTCCTGGTGCCGCGGATCCTCGACCCCCGTTCGAAGACGCCCGCGTTCAAGTCGGTGTCGGTGCGGGTGAGGCCGGTGCTGCTGGCCAATAGCCAATAGCCAAGGGCCAACAGCCGCGCTATGCGTCCTCGCGGTGTGGGCTGTCGAAGCGGAAGAAGTTGCTCTGGTTCCCGTTTCGCAGGTGCTGCTGATGCAGGAAGATCAGCTCCCGGTCGTCGAACGTGTGGAACCACTCGTTCCATTCGAGCGGCCGGAGGCGACCCTTCGGTGCTTCGTCGTTGAACGCGAAGCGGAGCACGCCGGCACGCTGGCTGTGTTGGGTGCCCTCGACTGTGGCTGGAGTCGCGCCACGCTCGTCCGCCCACGCCTTGATCACGTCATGGCTACGCGTGGCGAGCGTCTGGCCTTTGCGGTCCTCGCGCTCCTCCGGTGAGTGGATCCACTTCGCGCGCATCGTGCTTTTCGAGAGCTTGTTGCCGTGCTGTTGGAGCAGCTTGCGCTCGTCGCTGTTGGCGTTGTTCCGGTCGCTCGTGGTCGACGTCGCCTGCTTCCGTTCCTTCGTGCGGGGCATGGTGCTCCTCCGTTTTGAACCACCCTACGGAGGAGGGAATTGCGCAACCCTCAAGCCTGCGCGAAGGACGATGACCGAGGGCTATCGCCGGTTGGCCATGGGTGCGCGGTAGAGCGCAACGGCGATGTTGTCGGGCCCCCCGGCGACGTTTGCGGCATCGATGAGTGCTGCAGCAGTCTCTTCCGCTGAGTCGGCGGCGAGGAGCGTGGCGATGTCCTTGTCGTCTATCACGGCATGGAGCCCGTCGGAGCAGAGCAGCAGCGTATCGCCCGCGGCGAGCAAGACTTCCAGCGGTTCGACCGCAGGGACGTCGCTCGCGCCAATCGCACGAGTGATGATGTTCCGGTGCGGGCTCCGGCGTGCCTGTTCCTCGGTCAGGAGATTGGCGCGGACCTGGTCGGCCACCCACGAGTCGTCTTCCGTGAGCTGCCGCAGTACCCCAGCGTGATGGAGGTAGGCGCGGCTGTCGCCGATGCTGACAATCCACGCGCGCTTTTCGTCCACGATCGCCGCCACGAGCGTGGTCGCCATGGCGGAGTGCTGGCCTTCGCGTGCGGCCTCGCGTACGCGGGCACTCGCTGTTTCCACGGCTTCGCGAAGGGCCTG
>JALOAP010000584.1 GCA_023228745.1 Dehalococcoidia bacterium
GGTCAACCGCTCCGCCTTGGCCGCCGCCAGCTTTTCGGCAATCTTGGCCGGGTCTTTAATGTTTCCGGCTTTAATTTCCAGTTCAGGCATGAGCGCCGCGGCGTCGGGATTGCCGATGGTTTCAATGTCAAGCGCCACAATCATGATTGCGCCCCCTGATTCTCGCGGCGTTCGTCCAACACTGTGCGGATAGCGTCCCTGTGCATGTCCGTGATTGCCGGGTTGTCGGATTCCATCGCGTTGGTCAACTCGTCGTCGTTGAATTCGATCCACGGTTTACCGGCGTAGCCTTCGCCGCCTACAGGGCAGATGTCGGAATTGGTCGCGTCAACACCGCCCTCGACCACCGACGTTGTTGGTTCAACATCCGGCGTAACCACCTTGGCGCGCCGCAACGCTTCATCCGCGGTAATCGGCGTAGGAGCGGTCCGCGGGGAGTCGTCGAAGTCCTGCGTTTCTTCCGGCGTGTACGCTCCCGCATTGATTTCCGGGCAAAGGCGCCGCACAAAGCGCGACACAAGCCGCGCCCATAGCATGTCCTCGGGCCGCTTCTGCCAGTTGTATTTCAGCTTTCCGTCGCTGGACAGACAGTCGCCGATGCGGCGCGCGTCATTCATGGTGTATTCGAAGGCGTAGGACTGGCCCTCGAACGTGACTTCGACCGCCGCGCGTGTCTGGCTGTTCTCCATGATCTTATACCTCCCGCCCGCCTTTCGGAATTCCGCCAACATGGCGTCGGCGCGCATGGACGGCCGGCCTTCCACGATGTGATAGGTGCGGTGGAATTCCATCAGCGAGATTCCCTGCTGGTGGCACGTCGCCACAACCACGAACCCGGCGGCGTCGTTCTTCACGCCGAACATTCCAGACTGAGCCAACAGTTGCCCGGCCTTGGCAATTTCCGCCATGCTTGTGGTCGGCAACTGCGCGGTGTACCGCGCCAACTGCTGTCCCTGCGTTGTTTTTTCGTCTTTCATAATTCTTGATCCTCGTTTCATTTTACTGCATTCTGCACTGCTAACCACCGCGACCGAATTGTGGGACGGCGGCGTTTTCGCGTACAGATCGTATTGTGGCAGCCGCCGCCCCACCCGTAATGTCTGGTAGGATAATCCCTCAAACCGTCGCGGCCGTAGTCGCGCCGGGAGCGGGATTCATGTGCACCTCCTTTCATATTTAGATGATCAACAATTCCGTAAATCACCAGTCCAAAGGTCGGGGCCAGCAGTACCGCAAGCTGATAGTCCATGATTGTCATTGTTTGCCCTCCAGATATTCCTGAACCGCCGTTGGGGTGAAGCGCAGCCGGCGCTTATTGAATCGCCGCGCCTTGATCTTGCCAGCCGCCGCATCGCGCAAAATCGTTATACGGGACACGCCCGCCGCCGCCACCTGGCCGGCGTCAAATAGGGCTTTGATCGCCCCTGCTGTTTGCGGTGTCGTCGTCATTTCACGCGCTCCAATGCGATTTTGTGCGTTTCGGGGTGCGTGATGACGCGGAACATGCCGGGGGATTCCGCGCAATGGGCCTCACACCATTGCCGCCGCGTGATATTCTCCCCGTAGCAACTGTCTAGCCGCTCGGCTGGCTCCATCCATTCCGTAATTCTGTTTTCGCGTTTCATTTTCTCACCATATTTTTAAGTTCTTGCCGCGCCGCCGCCTCCAGCAGCTTGACGGGCGACAAACCGCCCGATTCAATCCGCGCCGCAAGCTCAATTAACTTGCGGTATTTCCATACCGTGCGAACGCTCCAAAGCACAAAAGCCGAAAGGGACTTGTGTTCCCTGCTGGCCTTTTCCACCATTCCGCGTTCGTCATCACTCACCCTAATAAACAGCCTTGTTGTTTTCATGCGATAAGACTATCATTAATGTGCGCACAAGGTCAACAAATAAATAAATTAATTATTTGTACGATTTTTATTGACTATTATCGCGTTTTGTGCGCACACTATGCTGCCCGCCCTTGCGTCCTGGCTGGCCCGTCCCGGCCCGCCAGATGCCCGCCTTGCGCCCGTTCAGTCCCGCCGCTGGCATACCGTCATACGCGGCCTGGCGAGGCAAATAGGCATGAATGCCTGGCCAGCCAACTGTATGCGTCATTCCTTCGCATCGTATCACTTGACCGCGTACCAGGACGCCGCCCGCACCGCCTTGATTTTGGGGCATGGGCGACGCCGGGGTATTTTGGAACCATTACCGGGAATTGACAACAGAAGCGGACGCCGCCGCATATTTCGCAATAAGGTCTTGTGACAATTTTGTGACAAATCCGGCGCACAATGACGCATATCTGTATACAACTGGAAACAATGCAATAAACAATAAACCGCGCATAAACCCGTCAAAACAAGGGGAATGTGCGGTTTTATTGGCTCAAACTCCGGTAGCTCAGTTGGACAGAGCGGCGGATTCCTAATCTATGGGAAATACGCAGGTTTTGTTAGGAAATAAGCGAATTGACTGGTGCTGTGGCAATTATTTTGTCACAAACTCGCCCAATATCCGGTCC
>JALOAP010000585.1 GCA_023228745.1 Dehalococcoidia bacterium
CCTGCGGTGGGGCACCAGAAACCGAAGTCGGTGGCCCCTGCTGCGGCGTTACGCGTCGGGCCAGCCGCTACGGTCGAATAGAAACCTGTCCGCTGATATGGGGTGCCCGCAACATGTGCACCTGAAGACCGTAGCCTAGTCGAAATCATCCCACTACCGGCTGATACGATCCACACCCGATACTCATACATGTCAGCACCGAGTCCGTTATGGACCCCGTTGAGAGCCACCCAGGAAACGTCGGTGGCAGTCACCGTACCGTCAGCGGCAACCGAGGCCGAGCCGGAGCCGACGTCAACGGAGGAGGGGATGACACCCTTGGCGGACATGAGGTTCTGGAGTGCGGTGTCAAGCGAGCCGAGCTCACCGTCAACGTAGCCTTTCGTGGCCGCGTCGACGTCGGCGGATGGGGTAGCGAACTGCGCCCGGCCCGAGGCGTCACGAAGCACCAGAGCCCCAGCGGTGGCTTCCGAATCGACGGCGAACCCGTTCCCACGGCCGACGACGATCAGGCGCTCGCCCGCAAGTTCCACCCTCACTCGATCCTCCACGGCCAAAAGTTCGGGCGCGATCATCGTGTCAGGTGTGAACGGGATCGGACTCTCGTCACAGTCGCGTTGGATCTCAAGAGGGTCGACGCTCGTCACTGTGCAGTCCTCAAACATGGGGCGTGCAGGCTCGGGGATTGGGCTGTTGCCTTCAAGGTTCATCGGGACGCCCCTCCGCAATGTATCCACGCTACACGGCCATGCTTGGCCGAACTGGTGATCGACGGAAGCGTATCGTCATGGTCCACAGGCGACGGAAACGGATACGAGAGACGTCCCTGTTCAACATGCCAACGACCTAGACGCATATCCGTATTCAACCACGGATGCTGGTTAGCCTCAGCGAGACGTTCCAACACGAACGGAATATCGGCGACTGGCATGACATAGCCGACAGCCCACCAAAGTCGACTAGTCAATATCTCGTGGTCAAGCCATGCCGGCCTCTTCTCAACCATCTCTCCGATCGCCCCCTGCGGGCCTTTCGGAAACCGTCGACCCACATATAGACCCAACAGATGGTCGGGGCGTTCTTCGACTAGTCTAGTGACGTGTTCGATGAAGTCGCCACAGACGATGGCATCATCCTCGAGGACAACTACGTGAGATGCGTCAACTGCTGAATGAAGGGCACGCCGATGAGTTGGAAAAGTGCCCTCATGGTACTCGTCGAGGATAACCTTCCCGCCAACAGCCCTCGACAATCGCTCGGCCCGTTCTAGACGTTCAGGGACCGCAACAACCCTGTAGGCGATCATCCCCCGAGTTCCTCGTCCTCTTCGACGGCAGTCACGGCTGTAAGTGTGGCCGACGATATACCCGTCTGGGCTAGATTGACTTCGAGGGCATCCACGGTAGCGAACATCGGGTCACCTGCCCGCGGCGCGTTGAAATACACTACCTGGTTGATCGCCAGACCGGGTAGATGCGGGAACTGGATTTCAGCTTTGCGTCCATCCTTCGACAAGTTGAGGAGCTGCTGGTTGGCGTATGTCTGAACTTCAGTTTGAGACAATGCGTTGACGTTGTTGTAGACCTTCTCTCTCACATAGCCTCGGTTGACAACCGAGTACGGTGACGTCGGATCGTTGTTCACTGCAACAGCCGTCTGCCCCGGTAGCCATCCGACGGGCGCCCCGACGGCACGGACACGGTTGGGTATGTTGGGCGCATTGTCGGTGAAGTTGAATGCTGTAGTGAAGATCGGGTTGCCGTCGACGTCGAAGGGCCTCAAATCAGAGAACGACTCGGAACGGTCAGCCGGTAGCACGTATGGGGCAGCCCTCAAGGTGCCTTGCATGTCGGAGTAGATAGACGAGTAGCCGATCCGGTCGAGCTCCTTGTTGATGACCTGGAGTAGGGTTTCGCCGTTCATGTATGCCCGCGGGGCGTTCTCGGTTTTCGTTGACGCTGTGACCGAATAGCGCAAGAATCCCGCAGCCGCTACTGCCGCAGCAACCCATGTAGTGATGACCGTGGATGTCGGGACATGCACAGTGATGTCGTTACCTGTGTTGAGGATCGATGCTGCGGACGTGTACGACAGGAGCGCCTCAAGACTGACGAGATCCACGGTCCCCGTCCATGTTGCGGACACGAAGTCCCGTTTCGGGAACGACGGCACCCACAATCCGTATGCTTGCTCGCCCCAGTCTTCGATCGTCAAAACCGGGCGGATGAACACGTCAAGGAGCAGACCGTTCGAGTTCTCGACAACCTCCAAATGTCCGCGGCCCTTGATTGCCTGATTCTTCTGCCACGCCAACTTGCCGTCCCGGACACCATCGAGAACATCTCCTGTGGCGCCGTCAGAGTTCCAAACCTCATACCGCCACGACTGTTCACGACTCCCCGTGAGGGTCACGCCGTCACCTGTTCAACCGTGAACGACATACGGGCTTCAGTGGCGCCCTGCTTCGCCGGTGCTGGCGAAACCTTCATGTCGGACACCCGTGCCGTGAACC
>JALOAP010000586.1 GCA_023228745.1 Dehalococcoidia bacterium
CGTCGCGGGTACCGGCGTGGCCGTCTCGGTCGGCGTCGGCGTCTCCGTCGGCGAAGGCGATGGGCTCGGGCTTTCGGCTGGCGTTGCCGTCGCGGTGGGCGAAGGCGATGCGACAGGTATTTCGCGGGCAGCTTGCGTCGGGGTGGGCGAGGTATCCGTCAGGCCCACGTTCGCGCCATCTTCGCCACCGCCACCCCCACGAAGCGTCAGCGCCAGTGCGACGATCACGAGCACCGCGAAGACCGCCACCCCGGCGATGGCAAGGACGCGCGTGTTCCGTTCGGTGTGGTCCGGCGTATCGCGTGCGAAGAGCACGCCGCTCTCCTCGACGCCGTCCTCGCCGGTGTACTCATCGTCATATTGGTCGAGCTGCGGGAGGCGCCGGGTTGGGCGGCCAGAGGCGATTGGCGAGGCCACCTGTTCGCGCCCGTACGAGGGATTGAAGTCGTCGATGATGCGCGGCGGCGTCTCGCCCGGGGCGTCGTCGAAATCACCCGGGTCATCGACGCCCGCACCCCACGCGGCGTCCTCGTCGAAGCGGACCGTCGGCGGAGGCTGGGGCATGCGCGGCTGCCGTGGGGCTTCGCCGCGTTCGAATGGGTCGGCGGCAGCGCGTGGCGGACGTGCGAAGGGATCCGTTCGCGGCCGTGGAGGCCGTCCGCCGGCCGGATCTTCGGGTGGTGGCGGCGGCGCAAGCTCCTCCTGGAGTTGCGCCAGCAGCGGTGCCGCATCGATCCCCAGGAAGTTCGCGTAGGAGCGCAGGAAGCCGCGGACATAGACCGGCGCCGGGAGTTCCTCAAACTCTTCGCGCTCGAGCGCCTGCAGAAACCGCGCCGAGATCCGCGTCTCGGCGGCGACCTCGTCGAGGCTGAGGTCCCGTTCGATACGTGCGTCGCTAAGGGCCCGGCCGATACTGGCCACCGATGCATCCTTCGTATGGGGGCGGCTAGACCATAAGGTAGGCGGTCGGCGCGAAAGAGGCGAAGCCGGGCGCCCAGGGGCGGCCGTGCCCGGTGCCCGGTGCCCGGTGCGCGCAGCGCGCCATTTCCCGCTTCGCGCTCGTGGCCGCACCTTCCCAAGGTTGGGGGTACCGAACTCCGTGGAGGGCTCGCCTGTGTCCGTCATCCCTATTCGCCGCGCGCTGCGCCACGCTCCCGAACCGCCACTGCCCGCCCGCCTTCGCCGCCGCGACGAAGACCGGATGCGCCGCTACCGCGAGAACCTCGACTTCTACGAAGGCCGGCAGTGGCCGGGCCGCGCCCGCCGCGGTGAACGCCGCCTCACCTTCAATTACGCGAAGGCCTTCGCGGACAAGGTCACGAGCTACCTGCTCACCGGCGCTTCAGTACAGATCGAGGCGCGCGACGGCGACTCGCCGGATGGGCGTTCCCGCGCCCGCGCGGCGGAGCTCGCCCTGCGCGAAGTGGAAGCGGCGAACGCGCTCGCACAGCTCGACTTCGAAACCGAGCTCGACTGCGCGGTGCTTGGCGACGCCGCATACAAGGTCACGTGGGACCCGGCCGAGGGGCAGGTGCGCATCACCGCGCCAGACGTGCAGGGCCTGTTCGCGTGGCGCGTGCCGGACGACCCGGCACGGCTGCTCGCGGTAGCAACGCAGTACACCCTCGACGACGGGAACGGACGGACGACCGTCACCGAATACTGGACGGCTGGGACGTTCGAACTCTGGCACGGCGAGGAACTCACGCGCCGGGCGGCGAACCCCTACGGCTTCCTCCCGTTCGTCATCTTCCCGAACCTGCGTGAGCCGAAACAGGCGTGGGGCTCGAGCGACCTGCCGCCGCTCGTCGAATCGAGCCGGGAGCTGAACCGTGCCTTCAGCCAGCTCAGCCAGATCCTGGAGCTTTCCGGCAACCCGGTGGCGGTCATCGAAGGCGTCACCGGCTCGCAGGACATCGCCGTCGAACCGGGCGCCGTGTGGGAAGTGCCGGAACGGGCGCGCGCCTATTTGCTCGACCTGCTGCAGGGCGGCGGCGTGGCACTCCACCGCGACTACATCGACCTCATCTACCGGACGCTGCACGACCTCGGCGAATCGCCGCGCACGGCGTTCGGCCACAACCCGCAGGGCCTTAGCGGCGTCGCGCTCAACACGGAGCTCGACCCGCTGGCGCGGAAGGTCGCGCGCAAGCGGCTCATCCGCTCCTCCGTCTACGAACGGCGGGCGATGCTCATCCTGCGGCTGCTCGCGCAGTACACCGGGCTCGAGATCGAAGGGCTCCGCGCAGTGATGCACTGGGGCCCGGTGCTCCCAATCGACCGCGCCCGCGAAGTCTCCGACGCCCGCACGCTCGTCGCCGCGGGCATCCAGTCGCGCCGCACGGCCGCCAGCCTGCTCGGCGCCGACGACGCCGAGGCTGAATGGGCGAAGGTGTTGGAGGAGCGGGAGGCGGTTGAATCCCGGGGGTAGCGCGCCCTCTCCCGCCGCGGCAGGAAGGGGAGAAGACGCGTCGAGCACGCTGATGCACCTGTGCCCCCAGGG
>JALOAP010000029.1 GCA_023228745.1 Dehalococcoidia bacterium
GGGCAACCGTCCCGGAAGATGCGATGTTCCTGCTCGGCGCGGGACGGTTCCGGCGGCCCGTGCTTTTGGAGGTTGAGGACCCGAAGCCAGGGGCGAAGGACGTGGTCCGGCCCGGGGGCTTCGCGTACACGCGTCTGGTCTCGGCTCCCTGGGGCGAGATGCAAAAAGCCGTGGACACCACCGAATCGATCGCGAGGGAGAAGTACGGCCGGAAGCCGAACGACCTGTGGGTCTGGTACCTGACGTGCAGGGAGTGTTCGCAAGAGCGAAACTTCGAGACGCTGTTCGTGGCGCATTTCGAGGAGTAGGCGGTGAGTAACGCCGAACAGTTCGAGCTCTTTGCCAGGCTGATGCTGGCACTGGCGCTCGGCTCGGCGATAGGCACAGAGCGTGAGTTCCGCGGCCACGAGGCGGGCATCCGGACGAGCGGGCTGGTCTGTCTTGGCGCGGCCGCATTCGGCGAAATCTCAGAGATTTTCGCGAACGACCGCATCGCTGCGGGCGTCGTGCAGGGTGTCGGCTTCCTTGGCGCCGGCCTCATCTTTCAGCGAAACGACAACATCAGTGGGATCACGACGGCGGCGACGATCTGGGTACTGGCCGGCCTCGGGCTGCTGATATCTCTGCACCTGTGGCTGGTGGCTTTGCTGTTGACCGGCGCGATCATCCTGCTGCTGGAGCTGTCCCCACTCTCGGACTGGGTCTACCGGACGGGACGGAGACGCGCGGGAGAGCTGGATCTTTCGCCGGAGCAGCAGCCACCGCCAGAGCGACACCCGCGTGCGGCTGAGGAAGATGGGTGACGGAGTGCGGCGGCTTCCGATACTCTACTCACGATACCGCCTCCACAGCAGGTCGAGGCGGCCGTACCAAGGGAGGGTGAGCCCGTGATCCGGAGCTCGTTCGCAGGCACGCAGTGTGAGGTAGGCGCGATGACGCCACTGATTCACCTCGCCCTTCGCCTGCCCCGCGGCGCCTAGCCGGCGGGGCTTCCCGATCCTGCGCCGTGGCAGAGCGGTGCACCCCCTTGAATCCGTGCTGTTGAGGTGAACGATCGTGACGGATCGATACGAGCCCCGTGCGATTGAGCAGAAGTGGCAGGCCCGCTGGGAGGCGGACCGCCTGTACCACGCGGCCGACGATGACCCGCGGCCAAAGTGGTACGCGTTGACCATGTTCCCGTATCCCTCCGGGGATCTGCACACCGGCCACTGGTACGCCGTCGCGCCGAGCGACGCAGCGGCGCGCTATCGGCGGATGCTCGGGCACAACGTGATGTTTCCGATGGGCTTCGACTCCTTCGGGCTCCCGGCGGAGAACGCCGCTATCAAGCGTGGCATCGACCCCGCGGAGTGGACGTACGCCAACATCGACCGGATGCGCCAGCAGCTCCGGATGATGGGCGCCGGGTTCGACTGGGAGCGGGAGGTGGTCACGAGCGACCCGGACTACTACAAGTGGACCCAGTGGTGGTTCCTGCAGCTCTACCGGCGCGGGCTTGCGTACCGCGCGGAGGCTGCCGCGAACTGGTGCCCGGGCTGCCAGACGGTGCTGGCGAACGAGCAGGTGGTGGACGGCCGCTGCGAGCGCTCAGACGACGTCGTCGAGCGCCGGCTGCTGACCCAATGGTTCTTCAAGATCACCGACTACGCCGAGGAGCTGCTGAACTTCGACGGGATCGAGTGGCCGGAGCGCATCAAGACGATGCAGACGAACTGGATCGGCCGCTCCGAGGGCGCCCAGCTCGATTTTGCAATCGACGTGCCGGGCGTGGATGAGAAGGTGACCGTGTTCACGACGAGGCCAGACACGGTGTACGGCGCGAGCTTCATGGTGCTCGCGCCGGAGCACGCGCTGGTCGAGCGGATCACGACGGCGGAACAGCGCGAGGCCGTGGCGGCATACCGAAGCGCGACCGCGCGCGAGACCGAGATCGAACGCCTTTCGACCGAACGGGAGAAGACAGGCGTGCCCACGGGCGCGTACGCCGTGAACCCCTTCAACGGGGAACGGATCCCGATCTGGATTGCGGATTATGTCCTGCTTACGTACGGGACCGGCGCGGTCATGGGCGTCCCGGCGCACGACCAGCGCGACTTCGAGTTCGCGACAAAGTTCGGGCTGCCGATCGTGCCAGTCTTCAGCTCGGACGAGGTGGATGTTACGAAGCCGCTGGAGCGGGCGTTCCCAGATGGCGGCCACATGATCAACTCGGGGCCGTTCGACGGCACGCCGCGCGGCGAGGCGGTCGCCCGTGTCACAGCGTATGCGGAAGAGCGCGGCTTCGGGCGAAAGTGGGTGAACTACCGCCTGCATGACTGGCTGATTTCGCGGCAGCGTTACTGGGGCGCGCCCATCCCAATGATCCACTGCGAGACGCACGGCATCGTGCCAGTGCCGGAGGACGATCTGCCGGTGCTCCTGCCGGAAAAGGTGAAGTTCGAGCCAACCGGGCAGTCGCCGTTGACGCAGATCGCGGAGTGGGTGAACGTGCCCTGTCCGGTCGATGGTGGCCCGGCCCGGCGGGAGACGGACACGCTGGACACGTTCATGTGCTCGAGCTGGTACCAGATGCGGTATGCGGACCCGCACAACACGGAGCAGCCGGTATCGCATGAACAGGCGAAACGCTGGCTGCCGGTGGACCAGTACACGGGCGGGGCCGAGCACGCGGTCATGCACCTGCTCTACACCCGCTTCTTCTGGAAGGCAGCGCGCGACATGGGCGTGGTCGAAGGCGACGAGCCAATGCTGCGGCTGTTCAACCAGGGGGTGATCCTGGGGCCGGACGGGAACCGGATGTCGAAGAGCCGGGGGAACGTGGTCGCGCCGGACGAGCAGGTGGACCAGTGGGGCGCTGACGCGTTCCGGTGTCAGCTCATGTTCGTGGGGCCATGGGACCAGGGCGGGCCGTATAACCCAACCGGCATGGCGGGGATCGTGCGCTGGCTGCATCGCATGTGGTCGCTGGGTACGGAGCCGCCGACGCTCATCGACGACCCGGAATCGGATGCCGCGCGAGCACTGCGGCGGATCACGCACAAGACGATCCAGGGCGTCACGCAGGACATCGAGGAGTTCGCCTTCAACACGATGATTTCGAAGCTGATGGAGCATTCGAACGCGATGCAGAAGGCACGCGAGAGCGGGCAGGCCGACCGAGCGGCATGGACCGAGGCGATAGAAACAGCACTCCTGCTGATGGCGCCACTCGCGCCACACATCACGGAGGAGCTGTGGGAACGGCAGGGCAAGCCATACAGCATCCATGTGCAGCCGTGGCCCCAGTTCGACCCGGAGATCGCGCGCGACGACGAGGTGGAGATCGTGCTGCAGGTGAACGGCAAAGTGCGTGACCGCCTCTCGCTTCCAGCTGATGCAACCGAGGAGCAGGCCCGCGAGGTGGCGATGGCGTCGCCGCGCATCCAGGAGTGGCTGAACGGGAAGGAACCGAAGCGCGTAATCTATGTGCCCGGCCGACTGCTCAACGTGGTTGTCTGAAATTGCCTGCCGCGGATCTGAGACGTTGGTCACAGCCAGCCGTGGCAGGCGCACGTAGGATGCGGCCCTTATGCACGACCTCCGCCTGACGTTCATTGGCAGCGGCAATGCGTTTTCGCCGGCGGGGCTGTGCTGCAACGGGTTCCTGGTGAACGAGCGGTTCCTATTCGAAGCGCCACCGCAGGCGCTCAGCTCGCTCAACACGGTCGGTGTCGACCCGAACGGGCTGGAGGCGGTCATCGTCAGCCATCACCACGGGGACCACTTCCTCGGGTTGCCGTTCCTGCTGTTGCACTGGAAGTGGCAGGGGCGGACGAAGCCCGTGCGCATCGTGGGCCCGAAGGAGACCGAGCGGCTCGGGAAAGAGATCGCAGAGACCGTGTTTCCCGGGGTCCTGGATGGGGGCTACGAGGTCGAGTGGATCGAAGCGCACCCCGGCCGGCCGCTGATGCTCGACGGCCTTGAGCTCGAGGCCGTCGAGGTGGAGCACGACGAGGGACTATCGGCTGCACTGGGCTACACCTGCCGGCTCGAGGGCCGGAGGCTCGCCTACACTGGCGATACACGGCTTTGCGACGCGGTGTACGAGTTGGCGAAGAACCCGGAAGTGCTGATCAGTGAGTGCGCCTCGCGCGATCTCAACATCCCGGTGCACATGAACTTGGTCGACGATATGCCGCGGGTGCGGGCCGCGCTCCCGTCCAGCGCGCACCTTATCCTGAGCCACCTGAGCCCGGACGTGGATGATGGCGGGCTGCCGAACACGCAGATAGCGCGGGACTTCGAGAGCTACCGCTTCTAGCAGGGTGCCCCGACAGGTCCTGCTGTAGAGTCCGGGTGTGGCGGAGCTTGAGTTTTCGTTCATCGGTTCGGGGAATGCGTTCGCGCCCGGCGGCATGTGCTGGAACGGCTTCCTGGTGGACCGCCGGTTTCTGTTCGAAGCGCCACCACAAGCGCTGATGTCGCTGAACCGGCTGGGCGTGGGCGTCGACGATGTCGAAGCGGTGCTGTTGAGTCACCACCACGGAGACCATTTCCTCGGGTTGCCGTTCCTGTTGCTGCAATGGAAGCACATGGGGCGGACCAGGCCCGTGCGGATAGTGGGGCCACCGGAGACCGAGCAGATCGCACGGCAGGTGTGCGAACGGACCTACCCGACCGTGTTCGATTCTCCGGTGGAGATCGAATGGGTGGAGGCGAAACCGGGAGAGACGTTGCGGTTCGGCGACCTATCCGTGGAGCCGGTGGAGGTGAAGCACGACCGGAAGCTGAACCTGAACCTGGGGTACGGCTGCGAACTCGGGACGCGACAATTCGCATACTCCGGCGACTCGGCCATGTGCGATGGCATCCTTGACCTCGCGCGGCGTTCGGATGTGTTCGTATCGGAGTGTTCGTCTGTATCCGAAGTGACGGACGTGCACATGAACCTGCGGGACGACATACCCAGGGTGCGGGCGGCGATGCGCGCCGATGCGCACCTGTTGCTCACGCACCTGAGCGACGACGTACGCGATGTGGGAGGGCTCCGCGACACGACGATCGTTTCCGACTTCGAGACGTACCGGCTGTAAAGGTCGCGGTGGTCGGAGCAGCGAGTGAGGCGGATTGGTTTGTCGCCAGCTAACAACCTTGGCGGTAAGATCCGCGGCGAGGAGGATGCTCCATGGCTCACCCCCTGCGGGGCGCAACCGCAATTACCGGCCTTGGCATGACGCCGATGGGCCGCGTCTTTGGGAAGTCGGCGAGCGAACTCGCGGCCGACGCCGTTCGCACAGCGATCGAGGACGCGGGACTACAGAAGTCCGACATCGACGGGCTGCTGATCAACCCGGGCATCACCGGCATCACCGGGGGAGGCATCAGCCTTCCGTTGCAGAACTACCTCGGGCTGACCAACCTTCGGCTGCTGAACCACATGAACGCTGCGGGCTCGACGGCCGCGCAGATGGTGCAGTACGCCTCGATGGCGATCGCAGCGGGCATGGCGAACCATGTCGTCTGTGTCTTTGCGGACACGCCACTCTCGGAGGGGAAGTCGTCGGGTGCGGCATATGGTGGCGCCGGGCGAGCACCCGGGCGGCCACGCGGCATGTCGGGCCTCTACGCGGCGAGCGGCTACTTTGGTCCGAACACGGGTTACGCACTGGCTGCGCGACGGCACATGGCGCTCTACGGCACCAAGCAGGAGCACTTCGGGCAGATCGCGATCTCGACGCGACAGTGGGCCACAATGAGCCCGCTGGCGCAGATGCGGGAACCGCTGACGATGGAGGAGTACCACGCGTCCCGGTGGATCATCGAACCGCTGCACCTGCTCGACTGCTGCCTCGTTTCGAATGGCGCGATTGCGGTGATCGTGAGTGCGGCGGACCGCGCCAAGTCGATGGCACAGCCACCGGTGTATGTGTGGGGCATGGGCCAGGGGCACCCCGGCGACACAAACCGCGCGGGGAGTGCCCCGGAGACCGAGACCGGCGCGAAGATTGCGGCCGAGACGGTCTACCGGATGGCGGGCGTGGGGCCGGAAGACGTGACGGTCTGCCAGCTCTACGACTGCTACACCTACACCGTGCTCGTGACCCTGGAGGACTACGGCTTCTGCAAGAAGGGCGAGGGCGGCCCATTCGTGGAGGACGGGAAGCTCGGACCGGGTGGTTCGCTGCCCACGAACACCGGTGGGGGTGAGCTCTCCGGGTATTACATGTGGGGCATGACCCCGCTGAGCGAGGGGATCATCCAGGGCCGCGGCCAGGGCGGCGAACGGCAGGTCCCGAAGAACGACGTCATCCTGGTGACCGGCAACGGCGGGATTCTGAACTATCACGCCAGCCTGATCCTGAGTCCCCACGCGAGCTAACGAATGAGTGAACAGACGGTCCCGAAGCCAATCCCGGAAGCAGACGATGATTCGCGGCCATTCTTCGAGGGCGCGATGGAAGGGCGACTCATGCTGATGAAGTGCGGCAAATGCGGCACTGTGCGGCTGCCGTCGCGTCAGCACTGTGACAACTGCCTGTCTTCGGAGTACGCGTGGGTGCAGAGCAGCGGACGAGGGAGCATCCGCACGTTCGGCATTATGCACCAGCGGTATCACCCGGCGTTCGTACCCGAGCTGCCGTATAACCTCGCGATCGTAGAACTGGAGGAGGGACCTCGGCTGGTGACGAACATCGTCGGGGCTTCGAACGACGCCCTCGAGGTGGGGATGCCGGTCGTGGTGGACTTCGAGCAGCACGAGGACGTGGCGATCCCGAAGTTCCGGCCGGCCTAGCCTGCGCGGGAGCCGGGGGAACGCGGCCCCCAGGAAGCGGGCCAGTGGGGGACAGGAGTTGCTGTTGGGCACTAAGTGCGATGTCGCATACGATGGTCGGTACGTATGCCAATTGGGCTCGTAAGGGCGAGCTGAGGAGTTGTAGATGATCAAGATCCGCCTGCGCCGTGTCGGGAAGACGAAGCGCCCGTACTACCGTGTGGTGGTGGCCGAGAATGAGGCCAAGCGCGACGGCGCGTTCCTCGACACGCTGGGGTCGTATGACCCGCATGCGGTGCCGCCGGCCGCGACGCTGAACGAGGAGCGCGCGAAGGAGTGGCTGGCCAAGGGCGCGAAGCCGTCGGAGGCGGCGGAGAAGATCCTGCGCCGCGCGGGAATCATCACGACGCCAGCGCCCGAACGCGTGCAAAAGCCATCGGCGAAGGCCGCGGCAAGCGAACCAGCCGGGGCGCCCGCCGCTGAGGCCACTGCAACGGCCGAGCCGGTGGCCGCCGAGGCCCCGGAGGCCACGCCGCCGGCTGCAGCCGAAGAGGCCGAGAAGCCGGCTGAGGCAGAAAGCGAATAACGATGGCCAGCTCCATGGCCAACCTTGTTGAGTACCTCGCGAAGGCGTTGGTGGACAACCCGGACGAAGTCCGCGTGCAGGAATGGGAAGAGGGCGACCGGGTGGTGGTCCGGCTCGATGTTGCGGAGAACGACTGGGGCAAGGTCATTGGCAAAGGCGGGCGCATCGCATCGGCGATGCGCTCCCTGGTGAAGGTCGCCGCCGTCAAGGAAGACGTCCGCGTGAGCCTGGAGATCGGCGACTGACGGACCAGCCCATGCCTGGCGAGAAGCGACAGTGGCCCCAGGAACCGCGCGAGGGGTATACGGCGGTGGGGCGCGTGGTGCGCGCGCACGGGCTTCGTGGCGAACTACGGGTTGTGTCGTTCTCGGCGAGCGGTGTAAATCTCCAACCGGGACGCTTTGTCGAATTGGACGGCCAGAGGCGGCGCGTGCACCGCGCACGGCCTGACCGCGATGCATGGATCCTGCAGCTGGACGGTCTCCGCGACCGTACGCAGGCGGAGCAGTACCGCGGTGCGCTGCTGGAAGTGCCGGATACGGAAGTCGAACGCGAGTCGGAGGATTCGTATTTCATCCACGAGCTCATTGGCCTTCGCGTGATCACGAGCGATGGAGCGGAAGTGGGCGAGATCGTGGATGTGCTGCAGCCGGGGGCGAACGACGTGTATGTCGTACGGGGACCCCGGGGGGAAGTGCTGGTGCCCGCGATCGCGGAAGTCATCGAGCGCGTCGATGTGGCCGGAGGGGTGATCTTTATTACACCTTTGCCCGGGATGCTGGACGAATCGAAATAACCCATTGAAAGCCTCTATTCACGAGGTCTAAACTACCGCGAGCTACCCGGATGCCTGGGGAAGCCAAGTCCGGCTGGCCAAGACTTCTTAGAGGGGGACACTACATGTCCAAGGCCGAAGCGCTCCAGCTTGTCGGTGATTGCGTTCACCACTGGATCCTGGAGCCACCGCGGGGGGAGTTGACGCCAGGGCGTTGCAAGAAGTGCGGGAAGGAGCGGGAATTCACCGGCGAAACGAGCTACCGCATCGGGCGGGGGTCTTCCAGCAAGAGCTAGGCACCGGTAATTTGACGCTCAAACAGGCCGCTCCCCACAATGGGGAACGGCCTTCTTTATGCCTGTGGGGACGTAGCTCAGCTGGGAGAGCGCAGCATTCGCATTGCTGAGGTCAGGGGTTCGATTCCCCTCGTCTCCACCACAACCCCTCTCCGGCTCCTCGGTTCAAACGCACGACTACCCGGGTTCGCGACGCGGTGGCCCTGGGTGTTTTTCGCTGCTTGTCTTCGCTTCGCGCTATAGCTCCGAGGGCTGCCCTGCAGTGGTGTCGATTCATGGCGTCGAAGGGGGAGCGATGCTAGCATTCGGCCATACTTCTGGCTCTGATGCCCGCACCCGGCACGACCATTGCTGCCGGGTTTTCTACGCAGGGTGGGTAGCCGCGAACGGTAAGGACACCGAATGGCCGATGGACTGACAGTCGAGGAGAAGCTCGCTCAACTCGAGGAGATGAAGGCGCAGATTGCGCTCGGCGGGGGGCCGAAGCGAATCGAAGCGCAGCACGCACGCGGCAAGCTCACCGCCCGGGAGCGGATCGACCTGCTCCTCGACCCGGGTACGTTCGACGAGATCGATAGCTTGCGCTCACCAAGTGGCTCAGCGGCGGGGAAATCGCTGGGCGAGGCCGTTGTAACCGGCTGGGGCAAGGTCGATGGTCGCCCCGTTTACATCTTCTCCTATGACTTCACGCTGCTCGGCGGCTCGCTGAGCGAAGCGGTCGGGGAGAAGATCCTGAAGGTGATGGACCTGGCGATGATGACGGGGGCACCGATCGTCGGTATCCAGGACTCGGGCGGGGCACGCATCCAGGACGGCCCGGAGAGCCTGCGCGGGTTCGGCGAGATCTTCGCCCTGAACACGCTCGCCAGCGGCGTCATCCCCCAGATCAGCGTGATCATGGGGCCCTGCGCGGGCGGCGCGGTCTACAGCCCGGCGATCACCGACTTCATCTTCATGACGGAAGGCACCGGGCAGATGTACATCACCGGCCCGGACGTCATCCGTGCCGTGACGGGCGAGGAAGTGAGCCACGAGGACCTGGGCGGTGCTGACGCACACGCAAGCAAGTCTGGTGTTGCGCACTTTGCCATCAATGGCGAGGAGGAGACGCTCGCCGAAGTGCGGCGGTTGCTGTCGTTCCTGCCATCAAACAACGCGGAGGACCCGCCCCAGGTGGGCACCGGCGACGACCACGATCGCGAGGACGAGGAACTGCTCCAGATCGTACCGTCGGACGCCAACCGGCCGTATGACGTCCGCGAAGTGATTTACCGTCTGGCGGACGACGGCGACTTCATGGAAGTGCACGAACTGTTCGCGCAGAACGTGGTCGTGGGCTTCGCGCGGATGGGCGGGCGCACGGTAGGCATCGTGGCGAACCAGCCGATGCACCTGGCCGGCGTCCTGGACATCAATGCGAGTCGCAAGGCAGCCCGGTTTGTGCGCTTCTGCGACTGCTTCAACATCCCGATCGTGACCCTGGTCGACGTGCCCGGCTACCTGCCGGGGACGACGCAGGAGTACGGCGGCATCATCACGCACGGCGCGAAGCTGCTGTTCGCCTATAGCGAAGCGACCGTGCCGAAGGTGGCGGTGATCCTGCGGAAGGCGTACGGCGGCGCATATCTGGTTATGTCCAGCAAACACCTCCGCGGGGATGCGAACTTCGCATGGCCCACCGGTGAAGTGGCAGTGATGGGGCCGGACGGCGCGGTGAACATCGTGTACCGGGAAGAGCTCGCGAACGCGAGCGACCCGGAGGCACGGCGCAAGGAACTGATCGAGGAGTACCGTTCGAAGTTCGCGAACCCGTACATCCCGGCGGGCCGCGGGTTCCTGGACGACGTCATCGACCCGCGCACGACGCGCTCGAAGATCATCCGCGCGCTGGAGATGCTGCAGAACAAGGCGGATCGGAATCCGCCGAAGAAGCACGGGAACATCCCGCTCTAGGGGTGTTGGCTGTTGGCTGCCGGGATTAGCGATCGGCTGGATCCCGTCGCTGGAATTCGCCCGAGTGACATCGTGAGCCCCTCCTCCGCGAGGGGCTCTTCATTTTGCCAAACAGGTCGATTTGAATTTCGATCGCCCGGCAGGGTAGGGTTGCCGCGTGGTGGATGAGCGTTTGAACCGAGCGATCGAACAAGTGGCGGAGTTGGTCCGCGGCGCACAGCGCGTGGCGGGCCTGACGGGCGCGGGAATCTCAACGGAGTCGGGAATCCCGGACTTTCGCGGACCACAGGGCGTCTGGACGAAGAACCCGGACGCAGAGAAGATGGCGACCCTGCAGCACTACATGGCGAACCGCGACGTGCGGGTGCGTGCGTGGCAGACCCGGCTGAACAGCCCGATGTTCGAAGCACAGCCGAACCGTGGGCACCTCGCGTTGGCGGAGCTGGAGAAAAAAGGGAAGCTGACGGCGCTGGTCACGCAGAATGTCGATGGGCTCCACCAGAAGGCCGGGAACTCACCGGACCGTGTGATCGAGATCCATGGCACGGTGCACGAGTACATGTGCATGGGATGTGGCGACCAGGGGCCGATGGGCGTCGTGTTGGAACGCGTGGCCGCGGGAGAGGAAGATCCCCCCTGCCAGCAGTGCGGCGGGATTCTGAAGTCGGCGACGATTTCGTTCGGACAGAACCTGATACCGGAAGTGCTGGAGCGTTCGCAGGCAGCGGCAGCCAACTGCGACCTGTTCGTCGCGATCGGCACGTCGCTTGGCGTTTACCCGGCGGCAGGGCTGCCGATGATAGCCCGGCGCACGGGGGCGAAGCTGGTAATCCTCAATGCGCAGGAAACGCCGTTCGATGATGAGGCCGAGGTGGTCCTCCGTGAGCCGATCGGCAAGGTACTGCCGGCGATCGTTGCGCGCATGTAGCACACTGGTCTACGCGGTGCTGGCCGGCGAGTTGTATCCGCTGGTCGACGTACTTTACGACACCCGGTCCGGAGTGGACCCCCCACCGCATAGGGGCTCGGTGCGCTGTTCCGCTGGTCTCCCAAAGCCTGGGACGCCGGGGTCTCCCTGTCCCGGAACCAGTTCCTCCGTGGCCCGTAGCCACCGGTCGTTCACGTAGTAGTCGGGAAGTTCCCACTCGCCGGACGCCGGTATGGGGCCGACACTCACGGGTAACCACCGGTGGGGGAGTGCGATGAGCAACACAGCGGAGACGATAGCGATGAGGCGGAAGACCAGGACGGAGATCATCCGCGCAGTCGAGGCGTTGCCACCACTCCCTGCAGTGGCGATGCGGGTTGTGCAGGTCGCACAGGACCCCGTGAGTTCGGCGGCGGACCTGGCGATGGTTGTCTCGTCGGACCCGGGGCTGAGTGCTTCGATCCTGCGTGCGGCGAACACTGTGGCCTATCGACGCGCACAGGGCACGACGTCGGTCCAGCAGGCGCTGGTCGTGCTCGGATTCGAGCGAGCCCGGAACATCGCGGTGAGTAGCGCGATCACCAGCAGGTACGCGCCGGACGCATTGAACGCACTCTTCCGGATCGACGCGTTCTGGCGGCACTCTATCGCGGTTGCGTTCAAGGCGGCGGAACTGGCGAGGAAGGCGCGCGGGCTGGACATCCCAACGGCGTTCACGGCCGGGATTCTGCACAACATGGGGCGGCTCGCGATGTTCTATGCCGACCCGGCAGCGGTGGACCAGGCCGTAGCGGAAGCGATGCGCCGAGAGGAACCGTTCGACGAAGTAGAACACGAGCTCCTGGGCTACGACCACGCGGAAGTCGGTGGGCTGCTCGCGGAGAAGTGGGGGCTGCCGCAAGCGATCCGGGACGCGATCGTCGAGCACCACCGGGCAGGTTCGCCAGACGCGAGCCTTGCCGGCGTCGTGGCCGCGGCGGACCGGTTCTGCACGGCACACGGCGTCCTCCCCGGCTACATCGTTCCGGAGCGGCCGCAGGTCGAAACGCCTGCCGACTTCGGGCTGCTGATGGCCCAGGTTGACGAGCTGATGATGCTGATAACGCACGACCGGGAGGGCGTTGCACCCCACCGGGAGTAGCAGAACCTGTTACGAAGTGCGGCATTCGGGGGCAGGGGCGTTCGCCGTTAGGTGAGTCCGTGGTAGCGTGAAGAGCCATGGGGAAGTTCCGACTTCCCGCAATACCCCTCTTCTACGGACTGTAAAATGGCGAAGGTCGGGATCATGGAGACGGCCATCCGCGATGGCCATCAGTCGCTGCTTGCGACGCGAATGCGCACGGAGGACATGATTCCGGCGCTGGAGGCGATGGACGAAGTCGGCTATCACAGCATCGAATGCTGGGGTGGTGCGACGTTCGACAGTTGCCTTCGATTTCTACGAGAAGACCCCTGGGAGCGGCTCCGGGAGATCAAGAAGCGGCTGAAGAAGACGCCGACGCAGATGCTCCTGCGCGGCCAGAACGCCGTGGGCTACCGGCACTATGCCGATGACGTCATCTACGAGTTTGCGGACCGGGCTGTCCAGAACGGTATGGACATCTTCCGGATCTTCGACGCGTTGAATGACGTGCGGAACCTGGAAGTGCCGTTCAAGGCTGTGAAGAAAGCCGGTGGCCACATCCAGGGTGCCCTCTGCTACACGACAAGCCCCGTGCACACGGTCGACAACTTCGCGCAGTTGGCGACGGAGATGGTGCAGATGGGTGCCGATTCGCTCTGCATCAAGGACATGGCTGGCATCCTGAGCCCGGGAATGGCGCACGCGCTGGTCTCGCGCATCAAGCAGGACCACCCGGACATGCTGCTGCAGATGCACTGCCACGACACCTCTGGCTACTCCGAGATGGCGTACCTGGAGGGGGCGAAGGCTGGCGCAGACGTGATCGACTGCGCGATCAGCTCACTTGCGGGCGGCACATCGCAACCCGCAACGGAGACGCTGGTGGCTGCGCTGGCGGGATACCCGGGACGCGAAACCGGCCTCGACCTGACGCAGCTCGGCGAGCTGGCAAGCTACTTCAAGGATGTCCGCAAGAAGTACTGGAAGTTCGAAAGCGGGCTGCTCGGGATCGACGCCGGAGTTCTCCAGCACCAGGTGCCAGGCGGGATGATTTCAAACCTGGTCGGGCAGCTTCGCGAACAGGGTGCGGAGGCGAAGCTGACGCAGGTGCTCGAGGAGAATGCGCAGGTGCGCGCTGACCTCGGCTATCCGCCACTGGTGACGCCAAGTTCGCAAATCGTAGGCACCCAGGCGGTGCTCAACGTGCTGACCGGCAAGCGGTACGGCAGCGTCACAAAGGAAACGCGCAACCTCGCCAAGGGTATGTATGGCCAGACGGCCCAGCCCATCGCGGAGGACATTCTGCAGGCGATCCTGGGCGACGAGAAGCCGATCGAACATCGGCCCGCGGACGAACTGGCGCCGGAGCTCGAAGCGGCGAAGGCAGAGGTCGGCGACCTTGCGGAGAACATCGACGATGTCCTGAGCTACGTGATGTTCCCGCAGCCCGCGAAGGAGTTCCTGCAGTGGCGTCGCGAAGGTGGCGGCCCCGAGCGGGAGCTGGTGGCGGCGGTGGTTGGAGCGATGGTCATGAGCGAGAAGAAGCAGACCGCGGCTGCAGCCCAGCCAGCGATGGCGACAGAGAGCGGCAACGGCATGGGGTCGGCGTGGCGTAGCTTCGGCCGCATGCGCCAGATGCGCTAGGGAGACGGTAGATGGCGAAAGTGACGCTTGGCGGTCGTACATACGAAGTCGAAGTTCGCGGCGACAAGGTCGTCGTCGACGGGCATGAGTTCCCCGTGACCGTGCGGGAGGACACAAACAATCGGACGGTGACGGCGGGTGGCGTGCAGTACCGCGTGCAACTGCCGCCGGCAGGTGAGCGGCAGAGCGGCATGGAAGTGTCGGTGGACTACCGCGCCTTCACCATCGAATACGAGGGATCGCTCGGTGGGCGGCCGGCGCCGCGCGAGCCGCGCGCAAGCAGCGGTGGCGGCGGGGCCGCGCGCCCGGCGACCAAGGGCACAGTTCCCGCGCCTATCGCTGGCCGCGTGCTCAGTGTTCGCGTGAACGCGGGCGATGAGGTGAAGGCCGGCGACGTCCTCCTGATTCTCGAAGCGATGAAGATGGAGAACGAGATCAAGTCTCCGGCCGACGGCACCGTCAAAGAG
>JALOAP010000030.1 GCA_023228745.1 Dehalococcoidia bacterium
GAATATAAAAGGTTGCAATAATTTTCAAAACGTAGTATAACGTCAATAAATCGTAAATCGAATGTATGGTAAACGGATGAAAAAAACACCCAAAACGGCGGTGGTGAGGCGCGGCAAAACCAAGCCGCCACAAGACCCGGCCGAGCCGTGGTTTCCTGTATCGCATGAAAAATTCGCGCTGGATGTCGCTGGCGGCATGACGCAGCACGACGCGTACATCAAGAATATTTGTCCACGCGCGAAGGATTGGAAGCCGTCAAACGTGGACGTTCGCGCGAGCGAGATGGCGCGTAAGGTTAAGCCTAGGATCAATTATTTGCGTCAAAAATCGTCAGAAAAAGGGATTGCCACGATTGCTGATCGAAAGCGCAGGTTGTCTATGTTGATAAACGGAACAGCCAAAGACGACCTCAAGACCCGCGACCAGATCGCCGCAATCGCGGAATTGAATCGCATGGAAAAGGTGTACGACACGGCGCCAACTGCGTCATTCACCATCATACTGGAGAAATCCGAATGGCGTCCGAATTAGCCGGATTCCGAATTCCCTGGCAACCGAAGCAACGCGCCGCGCGCCTGGCGGCCGACACACACCGATTTACGCTATTTGGCGGTTCGCGCGGTCCCGGCAAATCCTGGTGGATTCGTTGGTGGCTTTTCGAAAAACTGATGCAATGCCGCGCTGAAAAAATACCGAATGTCACCGCCGGGCTGTTCTGCGAAGACTACGTGTCGCTGACCGACCGCCAAATATCGAAAATTCAGGCGGAATTTCCGGCGTCCATGGGCAGCATCAAAAAATCCACGACGATGGGGCTGGGGTTTTGCTTCCATGATGGTAATGGATTTTTGGCGTTGCGCAACCTGGATGATCCGTCGCGTTATCAGTCTGCGGAATTTGCGTTTATCGGCGTGGACGAGCTGACCAAGAACCCGCTTTCAACATTCAACATCCTGCGCGGATCGTTGCGCTGGCCCGGGATTTCAGCGACGCGGTTTGTAGCGACCAGCAATCCCGGCGGGATCGGCCATGCGTGGGTCAAATCCCTATGGATCGACCGCCAATTTCCGCCGGAATTGCAACCGATTGCAGATCAATTCGCGTTCGTGCCCGCGCTACCGGCCGACAATCCGTCGCTCGACGCGTCGTATTGGGAAATGCTCAACACGTTGCCGGAACCGTTGCGGCTGGCGTGGGTTGAAGGCCGCTGGGATGTATTCACGGAGCAGGCATTTAACTTCCAGGTGTCCACGCATGTGATTAAGCCGCTCCCGGTGCCGGAAAACGCGCCGTTGATGATGACATTCGACTGGGGATTCGGCAAACCGTACTCCGTGGGCTGGTGGTGGATGGACGCCGACCGCCGGCTGTACCGATTTACCGAGCTTTACGGCGCCATGCCAGGCGCCAGCGACACGGGGCTGCGCCAGACCGACGAGGAAATCGCTGAGCGAATCATCGAGCACGAGCGCAAAAACGGGATTGAAGGCCAGATTACCAGGCTATGCGATCCGACGTGTTTCAACAAGAAGGCGGATTACCGCGGCGGTGGCCAGGGGCCATCCACGGCGGAGGTATTCGCGCGGATGGGGCTGTCGTTGTCGCCCGGGGACCCGGCGCGCAAGCTGAAAATTAGGCAATTCAACCAGCGCCTGCGCGTCATCCCTGGCGAAATGCCGATGCTGGTGGTGTATCCGTGCTGCACGGAATTTATTCGTACAATTCAACTTCTCCAGATTGATCCGCACGATCCGGAGGACATTGACACGCGGATGGAGGATCATATTTATGACGAAGCATGTCACGCCGTGATGGCGCGGCCGCTGGGTGGCGGTGGCGGTGGCGGCGGTGTGACGAAAACAATCCGCGCCGGCGGCGTGGATGCGTGGGTGATGACGAAGTGAAACAGAAGAAGAAGGATTGAAGGTAATGAAAGTCAAAATCAAGTTGACCGAGGAAATGTTGGGGACAGCGAACGCGAACCCCGAATTGCATCGGGAATTCATTGCGTCGAAATCGGCAGATGCTGACAAAGTGAAAGAGGAGATGGAGGCCCTGCCAGCCGAAGATTTGATGGAAAAATCTTTGACGGTATTTCCTCGGGATTCTGACGGGACGCCGATCCTGTATGATTATCAGATCAAGGGATTTGTCAAGGAGGCGGCCGGAGTTTTAATCGAGATTGCCGGCGGCGAGGAAATCAAGGTTGGCAAAACGAAGCTGACGAAGTTCACGTACAAGCGGATTGTGGACAATTACATATTTATCCAGCCCCGCATGATTCGGCTTGCTCCGGTGTCCGGCGTATGCACGCGGCCATTGCGCGCCGAGACGATGCGCGGGGAACGGGTTGCGCTGGCGTCAAGCGAGACAGTCCCGACAGGAACGGAGTTTGAAATCGAAATCCAGACATTGAGCGACACGCTTGTTGACCTCGTGAAAAAGTGCCTGGATTACGGCGCGCTGAAGGGCATCGGACAATGGCGCAACAGCGGGAAGGGCCGGTTTGTTTGGCAGGCAGTTTAACGCAAAGGCGATGCGAAGCTCCGTTTGGCAAAGGCAAAGTGTGGCATTGAGCTGTATAGCAAAGGCAAGGCAGCGCAAAGCGTCGAGACGTGCGGCAAAGGCGGAGCAACGCGGGGATTTGTTTCGCGAAGCAAAGGCGGAGCCGGGTAGAGCGCGGCACAGCAAAGGCGTCTGTGTCGCAACGTATAGCAAAGAGACGCAAAGGCATGGTTCGGCCGAGTACCGCATCGGCACGGAATGGCACAGACAGGCAACGCAAAGTAAAAGCGGGCAGTCCCGCGTAAAACAAACAGACGGAGGAAAGTAGTATGAGCGTGACAAAAAAACCGCAGACAGTGAAAATCGGTGACAAGTCGTGGACAGTGGGACCGCGTTCGATTGGGCGCGTCGTGGCGTTGCTGGATGAAGTCGCGGCGCCCGCGCCGGCACCCGCATCCACGCCCGCGCCCGCGCAGGAACCCGCGACCGAGACCGAGGACAAGCATGATGTTCCCAAAAAACAAGACGTGGCTGCCAAATCGAAACACAACGCTCGTTGATTTCGGCGGCGGCGTCAAAAACCCGCTGAACGGCGAATACTATGTTCGCGGCGGCGTGTGCTGGCCGGTGGCTGTCCGCGTTTCCGACGGGCAGTCATCGGTTGGCCATCTTGTGCTGGTGGGGCACCATCTCGAATCCGGCCGGCGCGTCGTGCTGGATGAGTGTCAATTCGTGTGCGTCGATCCGATAATCGAAAACGGTGGCGTCGCCTTCGAGGGCTGCGCCAACTGGTTCAACTCCGCGTGGACAAATTATTTCATGCGGTATTTGTACTGGCATCAGGAAGAAACGACGCACCGAATGTACCTGATGCAGGTTCTGCGGTCGAAGCTGATCGAGCCGAAGCCGGGATTCATCGAAATCCCGTGGCAGGACGATCAAGTCGCGGTGTCGATAATGTGGAAGCTGGGCAATACCGGGCAATTGAAGATTCAGCCGGATTCAGTGTTGCTGGAGCAGTTGCGTCGGTTTCAGGCGGCGCTGGGTCGGCCAGACCTGGGCGAATATCCGGCGGTGCATGCTCTTTTGTGCGCGCTGTACGGGATGGAAAGGTGGCCGTGGAGGGAATCGCGCGCGGAATAAATGTTTGACAAAATCGCATCGTTGTGGTATAGGAACAACAATTGCAGCACCCTGTGCCTGAAAGCCGTCGAGCTTCCGTGCGAAAAACACGAAGTTCGGCGGCTTTTTTATGGGCGAAACCAACATCCAGACTTCCGGCACGACATCCGACCTTGCCGAATTCGTGTTGACCACGTACAGCAATTGGAAACAGAATCGCACCGCTCTCCAAAACAAGTGGAATTCCAACAACGCCGCGTTCCGCGGAGTCAGCGAATACAAATGGAAAGATAGCGAGGCTGTAAGCGGTTGGCAGTCGCAAACGTTTATCAACGTCACCAAGCAAAAGGTAGTTTCGGCGTGCGCGCTGGTGGTTGACATGCTCCTGGCCGGCGGGAAAATCCCGTTCATGCTCAAGCCGGCGCCGTGGGACCGCGTAATCGCAAGTGAATTGTCGCCCGAGGAACAAGAAAAGCGCAAAAGCGACATTGCCGACATGCGCGACCGCATAGAGCAGCAGCTTTTGGATTGCAACGCCGACCGTGCGTTGATCAAGAATATTCTCTCCGAAGCCGTGTACGGAGAAACCTACGCCAAGCGCGTGATTCACGAAGTCGAGCGTTCGCAATGGCAAACCCGGGTGTACGCCGGTCAGGGCGTCACCGATGCGAGCCGCCTTCCGTCTGATTATACCACGTTTGAGCAGGTGGTTGACAGATCGTTGGCGCCGGCGTGGACGTTCGTGTCGGTGTGGGACATCTTCCGCGATCTTGAAACAGACGATCTCCAGGCCGGCGCCGGCATTATCCACCGCCAGCTTGTGTCGCCGCATTGGCTGCGCGGTAAAAAGGGTAAGGCGTATTACCTGGACGAGCACATAAACACCGTCCTATCGCCGGCCGGTCAGTCGCAGAGCCAGGCGACGCATCCGGAACATGATCCCGCGTCGTTGCCGCCCGCCCTGCGCGATGTATCCCACCGTCAAAACACAATCCTGTATCTGGAATTCTGGGGGCGCGTGCCGGCGGCCCGCGTTGCGGCGTTTGAGCAGGAGTCGTTTTCCGGGAAGCCGGTTCCGTCGGTGGCGTTCGATAACGACGATGACAACGGCGACGAAGTCGAGTGTATGGTCTGTGTGGCAAACGACCAGGTTGTGCGGTATGCGCGTACCACGCCGAAAGACCGCCCGTTTTACCGCGGGATATGGGAAGACAGCCTGGACGGACAGGGCGCCATTGGCGTGGCCGACAATGCCGAGAACGCGCAATTCATGTTGAATGGAGCGGTGCGCGCGTTCGAGGATAATAAAAAACTGTCGGCGAATCTGATCCTAGGCGTCAAACGTCGTTATCTGGACGGCGATTTTAAAAGGGTGAATACCGGATTGATGGTGGATATCTCCGAAGATTGTGACGACGCACGCAAGGCGCTACAGCAGGTTACGTTGCAGGACGTGGGTGAATCGCTGCTGAGCCTGATCGCGCTGGCCGAAAAATACGCCGACATGGATACGCTGATCCCGAAGTTGACGCAGGGGCTGGACGTGAAAGAGCCGCAAATGCGCGCCTACGTAGCCCAGCAGCAGGTCGAAAAGTCGGGCAAGTATATCGGTTCAGTTATCCGCAACAACGACGAGACGCTGATTGAACCTATTGTGGAATCGTTCTACGATTACAACATGGAAGACCCGAGCAACCTGAAAGGCAAGGGTGCCTACGTTGTCAAATCGCTCGGATTTACGAGTTTTCAGGATCGTATTGAACGCATCGAAAAACTCAAGAGCCTATTGGCGCTGGTGATGAGTAGCGAAATCTTAGTGCGTGAATCCAAGGTACGTTGGTATCTGGAGGAAATTGCCAAAGCGCTGGACCTTGATCCGGATGAAGTATTGAAAACACCGGAAGAATTGCAGGCCGAAGCCGCAGCCGCAGCAGAAATGCCGCCGGATCCGATGCAGGCCGCCCAGACCGCCAAGCTTAACGCCGAAGCGACCCGCGCGGAAGCTGACGCCCAGGCCAAGCTGGCCAGCGCGGAAACCGACAAGGAAAAATTGACCATTGAACGCGCAAAAGCCATCCGTAGTATGACAACGGCTGCACAAGGTGAGCCAAAAGTGGCGCAAAATAAATAATTTCTATTGACAAAGGATGCCGGTTGTGGTATTAGCGCAAAGTATGAAGTTGAGAAGCGTATTAAACGACGACGAAATATTGGCGCTTTCGCGGTTGGCGGATACCGGCGCCGGCGCGGCGCTGTTGAAGTTATTGGATGCCGAGGCGGAAAAAGAGCGCGATACGCTGGAGGAATCTCCGGCGGTCAGCGACGACGGGAAAAAGGATTTTAGGTACAGGCTTGGCGTAATTGCTGGGCTGCGGAGAGCGAAAAGAGCGTCACAAGACGCCAAAACGGCGGTAATCAAAAGCGAGGAGATTAAACCATGAAGCGTACGGCATTTATTTTATCGGTTTTGTGGGTGTTTGTTTTTGTGTTCGCGGTCGCTTTTGACTGCCGCGCGATCAATATCCGCGGCGATCAGAACTTCACCGGCGAAGTGAACATGGACGGCGACTTTAAGCTGAAGGGCACGAAGGTTACGGCGACCGCTGACGAATTGAACATCCTGGACGGCGTTACCGCAACGGCGGCCGAATTGAACGCTTTGACTGACGCGCCGGCTCCTGGCGTGCAAGCGGAAGCGCTTGGCACGAACGAAGTCGGCACGGTAGCCGTTGAAAATTCGCAAGTCAACATTACCGGCCCGACAAACGCGGATACCGCCGTGATTACATTGACTGCCCCAACCAGCGCGCAGCTTGGCCAGTCCGTTGTGATATACAACGCCGGGACAAACACCTTGAGCATTGTTTACGCGACGGGCAGCACGAATGACGTTGCGGCCTCCAACTTGATGTTGGTTCACGCATCGTCAACGAACGGATGGTATTACCTTGAAATCCCGGCGCTTGATTCGGAGCTTACCAAGCTTGCCCTTAAAGACGGCGGATCGCTGACCAACCTGAACGGAGGCAATCTTGCATCCGGCAATATTTTGATTGACCGACTGACCAACGCCATTCCGGTTAAGTTGTCACGCAACGACGGAAGCGGCTTGACCAACATGGCCCCGGCTACCGCGTTTCCGGGCTATGCGGTTTGCGTCGTGACAAATTTGGATTTGGACGGAACGACCAACATTTTGACGTACATCGGTACAGTCGCGCGGGGGCAGTAATTACCCATGAACATGAAACCAGCCAGAAGGCCTTTGAGCCTCCGTGCAAAACAATGCAGGGAGACTCTAAATGCCAGACGATTTAAATCAGGAAGAAGTCGCAGAGCAAGTCAAGGATGTTGACTTTGGCGACGGGTTTGACGACAAGAACACGTCTGCGCCCGCGCCTAAGACGGACGCCAATATTCCGCCGGCAGATGGAACGCCTACGACAACCACGGCGGCCGCTGGCGAGGAAAGCCAGGACACCGGAAAAGATAAAGACGTTGACGCTCCGCCAGACAAGGGAGCGAAACCTGATGCCGCGAAATCCGCGGACGAGAAAACCGCCCAGCAAAAGCTTGAAGACCGCGCCGCTGCCGCTGGTGGCGCCGCTCCGCCGCCAGTCGCTACCGCTCCTCCCGCTGAACAACCTTCCGCCACCCCGCCGCCCGCCGACGCCAAGTCTGGTGAAGCCGCATCCGATGACTGGATGGCAAAACTCCTTGAATTACCGGAAGTGTCAGGGATCAAAATCGGCGACGGCACCACGATCAAGGATTTTGCCGCAGAGTATCCCGAAGCCGTGCAGGCGCCGGTGGCCATCGCCAAAGTGTTGGTGGACAAGATCGCGGCCAGCATGTCTCAGGAAATGCAGAAGATGCAGTCGGCTATCAACGGTTTTGCTTTCTGGGACGGCGTGCAGCAGGCCCATTCCGACGCGCGCAAGGTTGTTAAAACGCCGGAATTCAAGGCGTGGGTTGATAAACAATCGCCGCTGGTGCGCAAGATGATTCATTCCGAAGACGTCGAGGACGCCGTTTCGGTCTTGGATGCCTACAAGGAGGCGTTGGCCAAGGACGACAAAGACGGCAGGTCCGCGGAAGCCGCCAAGCGTAAGGCGGCAAAGGATGCGCTTCACGGTGAAACGTTGCGTGGAACGCGCGGAGTGCAGGGTGCCGGAGGAGAAAACAAGGCGGAGGACGATTTTGATGCCGGATTTAACGCGCAATCCTAACGTGTGGGATGCCAGGTTTCAAGGCAATACCATCACGATTGCAGAAGGGAAGGAGGTGCATTGCAGTATTTGCGGGCGATTGTTATGCAAGGGGCAATTTGGCGAAGGCAGCGAAGTTGAATTCAAATGCCCACGATGCAGAAACATGATCAGATTTCGTAAGTTGTAAATTTTCGGGGTATCCCGATCAAGCCAGAAGGCCGACGAGCCTCCGTGCAATAAAAACGCAAGGAGGTTCATTATGTCGACCACAAACACCTATGGGGACCTTTCCCCGCGCACGGCAGGTTATGCCGTCCGCAAACTCCTGGAACGCGGCCAGTACGCAATGGTGCTGGAACGTTTCGGGCAGACCGATCCGCAAGGGCAGCACAAGACCAAGACGCGCAAGTGGCGTCGGTATTTGAGCCTGCCCGCCGCCATTGCTCCGTTGGCTGAAGGCATCTCGCCCGCCGGTCAGCGCCTGAGTTACGTCGACGTGACCGCCACGCTGGAACAGTACGGCGATATGGTTAAGGTCAGCGACGTGGTCATGGACACGCACGAAGACCCGGTCCTGAACGAAACCGTTAAGATTCTCGGCGAGCAGGCCGCGGAGACGGTGGAATTGCTGCGCTTCAACGTCCTGAAGGGCGGAACGAACGTCTATTACCCCGGCACGGCGACAACCCGCGAAACGGTGAACAGCCCGGTGACCCGCGCCGTTCTGCGCCAGGTTGTCCGCGGATTCAGCCGGAACAAAGCCCGGCGGATCAGCGAGATCGTCAAGGCGTCGGCCAAGATCAGCACCGAGCCGGTGGCTTCGGCGTACTTCGCGGTATGCCACACCGACCTGGATTCCGACATTCGCGGTGTTGTCGGATTTGTGCCGGTTGAGCAATATTCCAACAGCGACAAGGCGATCCCGAACGAAATCGGCAAAGTGGAGAACATCCGCTTTGTGACCTCAGCGCTTCTGGAACCGTGGTTGGCGGCCGCGACAAGCTCCAGCGGATCAACCTACCTGACCAACGGCGCCTCCGGCACCGGATACCCGGATGTTTACCCCATCCTCGTGTTCGCCCGCGACGCCTACGCGATTGTGCCGCTGCAAGGCAAGAACTCCGTCAGCATCGCCGTCGTGAATCCCAAGCCCGTGCATGGTGACGAACTCGGCCAGAGCGGGTTCGCCTCGTGGAAGACCTACCAGACCGGCGCAATCCTGAATCAGTTGTGGATGGCGCGGGTTGAAGTGGCTTGCACCGCAACGCCTGCGTAATCAATTCGTCGTAATCCCGCCGCCGGCGTGAGCCGGTGAGCGGGAAGCGGCCAAAGAAAGCGGTAATTTCGGTATCAAAACAAGATCAAGGAGTAAAGAAATATGAAAACAGTTGCAGGAACTTTCAACGGCACCGGCGCCGCGCTGTATATTTGCTGCGGGTTCATCCCCGACAAGGTGTTGGTGCGGAATGTGGAAGCCACGGACGGCTTCTGGGCCGAATGGTCGAGCAAGTATGCGTCGTCCGAGCAGATTGACGGCGGCATGTTCGGCACCGCTGCCGGCATCACGCTCACCGTCCAGACCGCCGGCCAGGGCATCCAGCCTTACGAAGGCGGCGAAAAGCTGACCGCCACGAACCAGACCTCGACGACCTACGGCGAAGGCGTTTATCTCGCTTTTGACCGCAAGGATTACAAGGGCGTGGACATTGCCGCCAATTCCGACCCGATCAGCACGTGGACGCTCGGCAGCTCCGGAAACCGCACGGGCAACTTCAACAACGATGTGACCGGCACGTACATCGGCGAAGGCTCCCGGATCAAGATCGACGGCAAGTGGTACACCATTACCGCGCTGACCGCCGGACAGGGCGTTTCCGCCAATGAAGTCACCCTGAGCCGCGCCGCCGCGACCGGGACAGTGGAAACCATCAACGGCATGTACGACTTGGCGCCGCTGGCCGTCGGGAGTCTGACGCCGGCCGGGTTTGTGATCAACAACACGACCCTGAACGTCAACGACAACATGATGTACTTCGAAGCTTCGACGTACGACAACTGATCGTGATTGAGCAAACCAGTGAAATGCGGGCGGGGATCGGCCCCTCCCGCATTTCATCAACAAAAAAAGGATAGAGACTATGAGCAGACCTCCGAAAGAGAAGGCAGACCCTGAAGTCCAAAAAGCCGCAATGCCGCCGACCGACACGCCGCCGCCGGCGCAGGCGCCGAAAGCCCAGCCGCCGAAGGAAAAGTATTTTCGTGTGAAGTTTCATCCGAAATCACGACCGGAAGACGAGGATGATGTTACGCTGTCCGTCAACGGCGAGGTGCTGGTGATTGCCCGGCAGAAGGAAGTTGTGCTGCCCGAGCGGTACATCGGTTGCGCGGAAAACGCCAACTATCAGCAGTTTCGACAAATGCCGGGAATGACACGCAAGATCATCGGCGAAGTCCATATCTTTCCGTTCGACAAGCTCGGCGAGGCGACGGAAGAAGAATTTAAGGCCATGCGGAAAAAGGGAACCGACGCGACGCGACGGATCATCGAGGATAAACGTATCGTTGACGATCAATAAACCCCAGATTCCCGGCCAGCAACAGGAGCGACATGGCTGCTATTGATTCCTATACGGATTTTTATCCGTTGATGGCCGCGGAATTGCCCGGGTGCCCCGAATACCTCATGCTGCAAGCGTTGAAGCGGGTGGCCCGGAAATTCTGCCAGGATTCGGATGCCTGGCGCGTCCAACTGGATTCCATCGACCTCGTGGAAAAACAGTTGGCGTACGTGTTGACGCCATTATCGGGCGGAACAACCTGGGGCGCGCAGATCAAGCATGTGCTCGCCGTCAGAATCAACACCGAAGATGGGATAGACAAAGGCAACCCCGGGGTTTTGATCAGTCAGCCGTACTACACGTTTTACCCGACCGACACGACCCGGATAAACGCGTCCATTGCCGCCAATACGCTTTTACTGGACGACTCACTGGAACCCGCGGAAGACGTGACCGACGGGCTGGAAGTCGAGGTCGTGCTTGTGCCGGAGCTGAACGAAGACGACACCGAAATTGACATGGATTTTCTGGCCATGTGGAGCGAGGCAATTATTGGCGGAGCCATTGCCTACCTGATGACCATGAAAAAGCGCCGCTGGACAGACATACAGCGCGCGGGACTGTTTCAGGCTGACTTCAACAAGGGTGTAAGCCGAGCGCGGAAAGTGAATATCGGCGGCGGCAAATCTGACTTTGTGGGGTTGTCGGCATGAGCTTTACCGCAAAACAGGTTATCGACACGGCCCGGCAGACTTGCAATGACAAGGACGCAACAACATGGGGCGATCCTGAATTTCTGATCGTTGTAAACGATTGCGTGTCGTTGATCCACAATAATTATCCTGAAAGTCGGTTGGATACTGACGGAGCGTTGATTGCGCTTTCTGAAGTGACCGACATAAACGACGACGTGCCGCTGTCCGACGTGTACCGGCCTGCGGTTGTGGCCTACCTGGAATATCGGTTTTTCGATTCTGACGCTGGCGACACACGGGACGCCAAGCAGCGTGATAAGCACCTCGAACGTTTCCTCACGCTCATTGGCGAGAAGGAATAACCATGGCCTACGAACAAGAGAAGAAATTCCTTGACGAGCGAGACGCCATCCGCGTGTCGTATGGCGCGAATCCGCACACCGGCGCCATAGAACTGGTCCGGCGCTGGACAGTGAGCCGCGCCGGTCTGCAATCGTCCTGCCTGGCGTACCTGAATGGAATCAAATATGTCTTGAATCCCATGGCTGACAAAGAGAAGTACACGGGCCTGTTTCGCGTTGTGCGCCATACGGCGACCATGAAAAAGGGGATGCCGGAGCAGGAGCAGGGTGTAACCCAGGTGTTGCGGTTACTTGGAACCGGCGATTACGAGTGGCTTTCTAGCCATACCACGCTGGACGAATCCTATTCCTACGCCTACAGGGACAAGGCCTCGCCCATCCAGGCACAAATCAGCGAGCAGGGAACGATTACGGACGCACAAAATACCCTGAATGAAAATAACCTGTACGACGCCGAAGCCAAGATTCAGAAGTCGCACCCGTACCAGTGGACGACGTACGGCGCATACAACGTTTTGGGGTATGACCGTGACCTGACCTATAAAAATTGGCATTACCAACCAGACGCTCCGCAGGTTGACGTGCAGGGCACCATCTACGACGCCCGCAGCACCCTGAACCGGGACGGCACCTATGATGGCGGCGTCGGGAGCAAGACCAGCCGGCCCGCGCAGTGGACGGAAGCCACCGAGACCGTCACCGACCAGAAAGTCGGGTATACATACCGGAATTCGCGGACAAAGCCTACCGCGCCGGCGGGCACCGCCATTGGTTTCATCTACGACGCCAGCAGCACATTGCAGTCTGACGGCACCTACAATGGCGCGGCGGGTTATCAGTATTCGAAGCCCGCGCAGTGGGTGGATGTCGTGAGGACTTTGACCAACATTTCGGCGGGTTACAGCTACAAGAACTTGCGGGAGAAGCCCACCGCGCCAGCCGAGACGGCGGTTGGGTACGTGTATGACGCCAAATCGATGCTGAACGAAGACGGCACCTATAACGGCAATGCCGGGTACGATTATTCGTTGCCGGCAGCCTGGCATGATGTCAACCGCACCACCTTCGGGATTAATACCGGATATACGTATCTGAATTACCGTCAACGCCCGACCGGCCCGGAAGAAATGGTTGTTGGATGCCTGTTTGAATCCAAATCCACGCTCAACAAGGACGGGACGTATAACGGCAACATCGGCTATGGGTATTCGCTGCCCGCTGAATGGTACGACGTAAGCGATAGCGTCCTGATGGCCGATTATGAATATACCTACAAAAATCAGCGTAGCAGGCCCACCGGCCCGACCGAATTAGTGCAGGGGTGTTTGTTCGACACAAAGTCCACGCTCAACAACGATCAGACTTATGACGGGAATATCGGATATCAGTATTCCAAGCCGGTGCAATGGACAGACGTGATTGACACCGCCACCGGCACAACGGTCGGCCACACCTACAAAAATCAGCGGATCCGGCCCAGCGCGCCGACTGCGGCCGTCCAGGGGTTTTTGTACGACATGAAATCCACAACGAACAAGGACGGCACCTATGATGGGTCCGGCGGTTATGAGTATTCAAAGCCGGCGCAATGGGCGGATGTTCAGGATTCCATGTTGGAATATTCGATAACGCATACATATTTGAACCAGCGGACCCGGCCCACGGCGCCGGCGGTAACGGTGCAGGGCGTGATTTATGATGCTAAATCCACGCTCAATAAGGACGGGACATACGGCGGCACGGTGGGGTACGACTATTCCAAGCCGGCGTCGTGGTGCGATGTGACCGAAACCACGCTGGATGTTAAATGTGTCAATTCATACCAGAATTACCGAACGCAGCCCCAGGCGGCCACCGGCAGCGTGCAGGGATTTGTTTACGACGCCAACAGCACGATGGCGAAGGACGGGTCTTACGGCGGAAATGCCGGATACCAGTATTCCAAGCCGGTGGTGATGTCCGCGCATGTGGCGACTTCCGGGTTGCTGGATGTTTACGAAGTGGCGTATCTGAACAGTAGGACGCGCCCGACAACGCCGGCAACCACGCTCGGCACGGTGTACGAAGCCAAAAGCACGCTTAACCGCGACGGGACTTACACGGGCGGGATTGATTATCGGTATTCGCAGCCGAAATCACTTTATGTTACCTGGCTGACTGGCGACGCCGGCGGCGGGCGCAAAGGGATTTACAAATATACCAATTGGCGTGAGACGCCACCGGTGATTGCGGCGCTGACGGCGGATACGGATAACAGCGTTGATTTATCCTACAATGCCGACAAAACTTTTAATGCCACTATTCGGGTGAGTCTTCAGCAACCTGGTATTGCCGGCGGTGCCGCCACCATTACATTAAACGACGAGACGCAAACCGTTCGTGAAGTTGTGGGATATGACCGCGACGAAGAGGTGTGGATCATTCAAATGTGGACAAGGCACGAGCAGTATTTTAAAAGCAAATCCAGCGCACTGGCTTATGTGTCGGGAACGGATCACGAACGAATTTCCGTGACGTATTCGGCTCTTGCCGGCGGATATTGGCTTGGCGTGTACTGGGTGCGGTTAGGCGAAGCGACGGAAGTATCAACGTCCGATGGTTGACGTTAGAGGTTTATTATGCCTGACAATAACGATCAGAAAGAACTGACGGCTAAGATTGGGTTTCTGGAGGCGGAACTCGATTCGCTGTCGGCGAAGTTGCGCGGGATGAGCGCGACGGGCGGCGGCGACCAGGAAGAACGGTACGGGTGGAGTGTGCCGATTTATAAAAGCAGTCTGAATTTGTCGAAGTTTGCGTTTGGGTGCACGGTCTCGGGCACTGCTGTAGGTGTCACTGCCGGCCAAGTGCTACATGCGGGCCATCCACCATATACTGCTACCAGTGGCATGACTGCGGGGCTGAGCGGAATCTTAACGGCTGATCATCAATATGTCTGGGTGGAATATAATTT
>JALOAP010000031.1 GCA_023228745.1 Dehalococcoidia bacterium
GGGGCAAGAGCGTGCTCTCGCAGTCCCCCGTCGCCCCGCTCATCTCGCAACTGGTCCTGTAGCTCCCGAATACGATCGTTTGTCGCGCCCGCGGTCGTCCCGCACAACACCAGCGACTTCACACGGGCCGGCGCCAGGCGTGCGATACCCGCCACTGCCCGCCCACCCATAGACTGCGCCACGATATGCGCGCGCTCGATGCCGAGCCGCTCCAGGAGTGCGACCGCGTCAGCCCCGAGGACGTATCGCCCGACTGCGTGACTCCCGCGCGACAGGCCCCAGCCTCGCGCATCGAATACCGTGCAGCGGTAGTTCTTCGCGAACACCGGGATCTGTTGCCACCAGGAAAGGTGGTTACCCCCGGCGCCGTGCAGAAAGAGAAGGTCCGGGCCATCGCCGTACTGTTCGTAGTAAAGGCGTGCGGCATTTGCTTCGATGTAGGGCATGGCCGGAGTCTACCGGCGCCTCCACCGCAGGAGCTATCGCGGCGGGCCCCATGCAAGCTGCTACAGTGACCGCGACCACTTCCTGGAGCACACATATGCGCATTGGTATTGGCGTCGAAACCGGCGCTTCCCTCGACCAAACCCTCGAGAATTTCCGCCGGGCGGAAGCGGACGGCTTTGCCTCTGCCTGGGCCTCCAACATCTTCGGCTACGATGCGATTTCGCTGCTTGCACTCGCGGGACGCGTCACCGAGCGCATCGAACTCGGCACGTTCGTGGTGCCCACCTATCCGCGGCACCCCGTCGCCATAGCACAGCAGGCCCTGACCACATCTGCCGCAGCACCTGGCCGCTTCACGCTCGGTATCGGGTTGAGTCACAAAGTCGTGATCGAAGACATGTTTGGCCTCGACTACTCGAGGCCTGCGCGGCACATGCGCGAGTATCTTTCGGTGCTGAACCCGTTGCTCGCGGGCGAGGCCACCCGGTTCACGGGGGACGAATACAGGGTCGCTGCGCGCTTCGAGGTGCCCGGCGCCCCCAAACCGAGCCTCGTTATCGCCGCGCTCGGCCCGCAGATGCTGAAGCTTGCCGGGAGCATGGCCGATGGCACGGCGACATGGATGGGCGGCCCCAGGTATCTGCGTGAGACCGCCATCCCCGCCATCCGCGCGGCTGCCGCTGAGGCCGGCCGCCCTGAGCCACGCATCGTCGCCGGCTTCCCGGTAGCTCTCACCTCAAACGTCGATGCCGCCCTTGAAGCCGCCGCACACGTGTTCCAGGTCTACGGGCAGCTCCCGTCCTATCGTGCGGTCCTCGATGTGGAAGGCGCGGCCAACCCAGCCGATATCGCCATCGTGGGGGGTGAGGACGAGGTTCGCCGCCAGGTGCGCGAGCTGGCCGAAGCGGGTGTTACCGACTTCAACGCCTCGGTGTTCGGCGTCCGCGAAGATCCCGAAGCTCCCGCCCGAACCCGGGAATTCCTGGCAGAACTCGCTCGGTCCGAGCTATAGGAGGAAGGCAATGTCCGAAGACCGTCGATCGTTTGGCGAACGCCTCACGTACTGGTGGCACGAGAGCCTCGTCCGCCACGTACGAATCGAGAAAGAGACGAAGACCGCCCTCAACCTGCCCTTGCTGGTCGTCATCGTTGCAGCAGTTGTGGCCCCCTGGCTCGCTGCCGGCGCCGTCATCGTCGCGCTGGTCATGGGCTACCACATCCGCATGTCACGCGAGCAGGAAACCTCCGGGTCTCAACCGGCGGCTGAAGGCGAGGTGACGACCGCCCCGGAATGGGACCTCACCACGGCCGACGCCCCGGCGCCACCGCCCGCCCCTCCAGCACCCCCGGCCGCGGAGAGCCCGCCGTCAGAGTCCAACATCGTTGCCGGCGCGGACGTCTCGCCCGGCCAGCCCGAGGAGCCACCGGCCCCGCAGGGCTAACTCCTGGATGAGTGCGAAGGGGGCGAACCGTCGGCCAAGCCCCCTTCGTTCTTCCCCAGCGATCGGGCGCGTTACTCGCTCCGCCCGCGCTGCATGCGTTGCACCATCTCGTCCGGCAGGGCGACGCCTGCGTCCACGAAGGCCTTCCCCACGGCCGCGGCCGCAGGGGCGAAGATCGTTGTCTTGTGGTCCGCCACCCACTGCCAGTTGTCCTGCTTCCGCTGGAACTGGCCCTGGAAGCGCGGCATCACGTAGCGCGCCATCAGTTCGTAGCTGCGCCAGGTCTTCTCCCGGCTCGTCCATTCGTGGGCCAGTCCCAGGAAGCAACCGAAGCCGCCGGAAAGCTCGAACAGGCGCTCGATCGCCTCGATCGCGTCGTCTGGTGTGCCGACGATCACCTCGCCACGTTCCGCCGCCTGTTCGATTGAGTTCCCATCCGGGTTCGGCTGGGTACCCAGCGCACCTTCGTAGTACGTGCGGTAGAAGTGTTCCCGCCCTTCGCCCACATCCCGCATCGCTTCCGCCTTCGAATCTGCGAGATGGAACGGCAGGAGCAGGCGCCAGTCATCGCGGCTCACGCTCTTCCCGTGCTCCGCCGCAGCTTCCTCCGCCCACTGCCAGGCGCGCGGAAGCGAAACGAGGCCCCCCGGCCGTGACGTACTCACTGAGAGAATCCCGGCGCCGTGCTTGCCCGCTACCGTCGGCCCTGCAGGCGAAAACGTGCTCGCGACGGCTACCGGCATATGCGGGTAGGTGTACGGTGCGAGCTGCAGCCGGGCGTCCTGCACCTTGAACCAGTCGGTCTCCATGCTCACGACTTCGCCCCGGAACAGCGCCATGATCGCCGTGAGTGATTCGTCCATCCGCGTCCGCTGTGTGAGTGCGTCGATTCCGAGCTGATACGCATCCGATGTCAGTGCGCCGGGACCGACACCGAACATCGCCCGGCCTCGCGTCATGTGGTCGAGTTGCACCATCCGGTCGGCAAGGATCAATGGGTGGTGGTATGGGAGGCTGCTGACTCCGGTGCCCAGCTTGATGTGCTTCGTGCGCTGTGCAGACGCCGCAATCATCAGTTCCGGGCTGGCGATCGTCTCCCAGCCCGCACTGTGATGCTCGCCGAACCAGGCCTCGTCGTATCCCAGTCGGTCCAGGTGGTCGACCAGTTCCAGGTCCCGCTCCAGCGAGAGAGTTGGGTTCTCCTCTGTGCGGTGAAACGGAGCCATGAAGATGCCGAACCGCAAGCGCGGCGGACGATAGGTCATTTTGTGTTCCCCCTAATCCCCAATGCTTCGCGCGAGGCTAAGGGATCGCTCCGCGAAACGCTACTTCCGCCTGCCCGGCGTTCACATCTCCTGATGCGGTTCTGCAATGCCGTGTTGTTCCTCCCGTGTCGAATTCCCGTGGGCCCGCCCATATGCTGTCGGCGCGTTGGGGGGCGCACCCTGGTCCCATGGAGCATGTTCGTATTTCGCGCGTCGCTGTCGCGCACCCGCGACACCGCATATCTCAGGACGACGCTGCCGGCCGGATTGCCGAAGTGCTCGCGCGCTCCCGGTTCCCCATGGCCGGCCGAAGGCTCGCGCGGCTTACCGGCGTCGAACGGCGCGTGAAGGCCCTCGCCCGCGGCTCGCACATTGCATGCCGCGCCCTGGTCCTCCCCCCGGCGGACCTCGAACGCCTGGGCTCCATCCAGGAGCGAAACGATATCTACCAACAGCATGCGGTTCGCCTCGCGAGCCACGCTGCAACCGGCCTCGAACCCGACCCTGCGAAGCTCCGCGCGCTCGTCACCTCGTCCTGTACCGGCTATTCCGTCCCGGGCTGGGGCGGATCGCTCGTCGAGCAGCTCGGCCTCCGCTGCGACACCATGCTCCTGCCGATCACCGAGGCAGGCTGCGCAGGCGGCCTTGTTGCTTTAGCCCGCACTACCGACTTCCTGCGATCGCATCCCGGGGGAGCACTTGTGGTTGCCTGCGAACTCTGCTCCCTTGCCTTCCAGCCCGACGCCACCGAAGGCAATCTCACCGCTTCGCTGATCTTCGGCGATGGTGCGGGCGCCGCCCTGCTGGAAACGGGCACGGGGCCCGCGCTTGAGGTCATCGACAGCGCCAGCATGCTCATCCCGCGGTCCCGGGAAGTGCTCGGCTTCGCGCTCACCGACACCGGCTTCTACCCCATCCTCGATCGCCGCCTTGTCGACCTGCTCCCGGCCGCTACCGGACATGCTGCCGCCGCGCTGCTGGCGCGGCATGGACTGACGCTCGAAGATGTTGGCGCGTGGCTCGTGCATCCGGGGGGCGCGCGAATCCTGGAGCGGCTGGCCGCGCACCTTCGTCTCGGCGAAGGTGCGCTGCGCTGGTCGTGGGATTCCCTGCGCGAGGCGGGCAATACCTCCTCCGCCGCGATCTTCGATGTCTTGCGCCGCTACCTTGCCGAGCCGCGTCCGCAGGAGTGGGCACTGGTTATCGGCTTCGGCCCGGGCGTGTCGGTCGAGCTACTGTTGGTGCGGCGGTCGTGCTGATCCGTCTCGCCGTTTGCGGGGCGATGGCCGCCGTGCGCCTCGTCGAACTCGCCTACTCACGCCGCAACATCCGCTCGGCGGCCACCAGCCGCGAAGGCGCCTGGAGCCGACGAACGTATCCGCTCATCATCGCCATCCATGGGATTGTGATAGCCGGGACGCTGCTCCGTGGCAGGGAGAAGCCGAAGTGGCCCTGGCTATTGCTGCTTGCCGCCGCGCAGCCAGTCCGCGCCTGGGTGCTGTTCTCGCTGGGACCCCGCTGGAACGCCCGTGCCGCCGTTGCCTCGGACATGGCCATCGAAACCGGTGGGCCCTACCGCTACCTCCGTCACCCGAACTACGCCGTGGTCGCGGTCGAGCTCTTCGCGCTCCCGATGGCGTTCGGGCTCGAACGGCTCGCCACGCTGGCAAGCTTCGCGAATGGCCTGCTGCTCGCCGTTCGCATCCGCGATGAAGAGCGGCTCCTTCGCCAACTCCCCGGCTACGAGGAGCACTTTCGCGACAAGGCCCGCTTCGTCCCCGGCCTCTTCTAGCAGGCGTGAAACCGCTCTTGAACGTGCGTGTGCCAGTCCTGCATCAGCCCTTCACGCATACCTTCGGACGTAACACGGCCACACGCCGGGCGAGCCCGGCATGTTCCGTAGCGCGGGCAACGGAGTCGACATCCTTGTATGCATCCGGGGCCTCTTCGGCGACACCTCGCATGGATTTCGTGCGAATGATGATGCCAGCTTCCCGGAGCTCGTCGACCAGCTGTCTGCCGCGCCACCGTTTCAGCGCCGCACGACGGCTGACCGAGCGGCCTGCACCATGGGACGCCGACGAGAAGGCACGTTCTTCGCTCTCCGGAGTGCCGGCAAGGAGGTACGATCCAGTCCCCATGCTCCCGCCGATCACCACCGGCTGGCCCGTCGCCCGGTATGGAACCGGAAGCGCCGGGTGGCCCGGCCCCAACGCCCTTGTCGCACCCTTTCGGTGGATGTAAAGCGTGCGCTCGATCCCACCGACGACGTGAACTTCGCGCTTGCAGGTGTTGTGCGAGACGTCGTAGAGCGTCTCGATCGTGGCCCCGGGGAAGGTCCTGGCGAAGACCTCGCGAGTGAGATGCGTAAGGATCTGGCGGTTCGCGAGCGCGCAGTTCACGCCCGCCGCCATAGCACCAAGGTACTCCTGGCCCTCCTTGGACTCGATCGGGGCACACGCGAGTTCACGGTCAGGAAGCGTAATCCCGAGACGCGATGCCGCTTTGGCCATGGACAGCAGGTAGTCACTGCCGATCTGGTGCCCAAGGCCACGCGATCCGCAGTGAATCGCGATACACACCTGGCCCTCGCGCACCTCCCAGGCATCGGCCGTTGCACGGTCGAATACCCGGTCGACCATCTGCACTTCGAGGTAGTGATTCCCGGAACCGAGGGTGCCCATCTGACCCCGCTGACGGCGCTTGGCCATGTCGGACACGAACTCCGGCTTTGCCCCCGGCATTGTGCCGGTTTCTTCTACGTACTCAAGGTCCTCCGCAGTCCCGAATCCACGATCGAGGGCCCAGCGTGCGCCGCCGCGTAGCATCTCATCGAGCTCATCGTCGCTGAGACGCACCTCCCCCTCTTCACCCACTCCCGCGGGGATGTGCTGGAAGAGCTCTCCGGAGAGCGACCATGCCGAGGCCTCGATGTCCTTCCAGCGGAGGTTCGTGCGGAGGAAACGGATGCCACACGAGATGTCGTAACCCACGCCGCCAGCGGAGACAATCCCGCCCTGCGCGGGATCGAACGCAGCCACACCTCCAATCGGGAACCCGTACCCCCAGTGCGCATCGGGCATGGTCATCGCCGGGCCTACTCGGCCTGGAAGCTGCGAGACGTTGGTGATCTGTTCGAGGACTTTGTCGTCCATCGACTCGAGCAGGTCACGGCTGCCGTAGAGGAGCACGTTGTCCGCGCCCGCCTCGGTCGTCCAGCGGCTCGAATCAAGCTGCTTGAGCTTCGTCATGTCCATGCTGTCCTCCTAGACATCGACAACGCAGCGCGCCTCCCACTGGTCGTCGACCTGTGCAAGGGAAAGCCCCGTCAACGTCGCGCCCTTTACCTCCACGCCCTGTTCGAGGGCGTTGTCCCACGGCTCACCTTCGGCCTCGCCGGTCCATCGAGACCCGTTGTGTCGCAGGGAGAACGTGGTGGGGAAGATATGTTGGGTGCGACATTCGGCAAGGACCCCGTTGAGCCACGTCACGAACGCGAATTCGGGATCCTCCTCCTCGAATGCGACCTCTACCTTCTTCGTGGGCTCGGGGCCTGAAGGCAGCGCCATCAGCAGGAACATGGCGCGGGCCGCTTCCTCCATCGCCTGTTCCGGCGTCGCGCCCCTGCCGATGACGCCGATATCGGCGTCGTGCTCAAAGTAGTCGAACTTCTCGGACGCTGGCTCGCTTCCCATGTGCTGATTGCCCCTTCCACTCTTCGGCTTGGTGCGTCCGGCGCTCAGCCCCGCAGCCGAGAGCACTGCGGCCCTGCCGGACGCCTTCCGCAAACTCCACACGGCTGGCATCCCACCCCGACGCTGCGGCCCCGGCACCCCATCGGCCCCGGGCTCCTCGGCGTAGCCGCGGAAGAGAACCGTCCACACTGGAGCATGTCGAGGGTCGCAGGAGGTGCACAGGCATTCCATACGCATCGTCGTCGTGTGCCGCTGCCCGGGTGTCTTCTCCCCCGTGCGGTCGCCAGTCCTGCGGCTTCGGAGCCGGTGGTCGCCCTTTGACCATTCCACCCGGCAGCCTCGAAGCCCTACCCAACCCACTATGCCATGCTGAGAGCGCGCGTGTAGGTCCGCACGGTAAGAGTCTGCGGCCTGCCTGCCCTTCGCCTGCACGCAGGTCTTCGCAGGGAGGATGGAAGTGCCCCGCTCATCTCCTGGTGCCCGGCTGATCGACGACTACCGCGAATTCTTCGCGACCCGGCGTTCGATTCGGGAGCTGCGAACGGACCCGGTGGATGAGGACACGGTGTGGCGCATGCTCGACATCGCCAACACGGCGCCCTCAGCCCATAACGCGCAGCCGTGGCGCTTCGCACTGGTCGAGCCGGGGCAGCGGCGAGCAGCGCTCGCCGAACGGTTGAGCAAGCGGCTCAGGGAGCACCTGGCCACCCTGGGAACACCGGCGGCGGAGGTCGCCAGGCAGACGGACCGCACGCGCCGCAGGCTCACGGATGCTCCCGTCGCAATATTTGTCTGTCTCGACGAATCCGCGATTCAAGCCACAGCCCAACCGGCAAGCGCCGGCGCAGAACGCACCCTGGCGATCCAGGGCACGGCCCTGGCGGCGGGATGGCTCTTGCTGGCTGCCCATGCCGAGGGCCTCGGCGCATGCTGGTACAGCACACCGCTCTTCGTCCCCGACGAAGTACGGGACACGCTCGCACTCCCGCCTGCCTGGAACCCGCAAGCGCTCGTGCTCCTCGGATACGCTGCCGGGGCCGGGACGGCGCGCGCCCGGAAGGACGTCCGCGAACTTACCCTGCGCCTCTCCTAGTGCCCGGGAGCGAGTGCCAGCAGGTCCCGCGGTCGCAGGGATCGCAGGCCGGCATCGCCAGTGTTCACCGCAACCAGCCGCGCGAACGTCTCCGGCCGCGCGTCCAGGTTGCGAATCGCCTGCCCCGCGAACGCTGGCCACCGTCCCAGCGTAAGCGAGAGCCGGCCGAGGACCTCCGCATTCCGCGTGAGCGCACGCCGTTCCCGCTCGTACCGACGGAATGGTGCGTACGAACCATGCTCCAGGTACTCCGCCACCGCCGCGGCCGCCCGCTCCGCCCCGAGCAACGCTGCCGGCATCCCCTCGCCCGTGATGCCGTCGAAGAACCCCGCCGCGTCGCCTACCAGCACGAGGTTTCCGCGCCACGCTCGCTTGCACCCCCGCGCGAACGGCCCCGCTGCCATCGGTTCATCCTCGATCGCGAAGCCCGCACGCAGCACCGGGTGACCCGAAGCCAACTCGCTGAACGCCTCGCGCAGATGCCCGGCAAATCCTGCCATTCGGTCCCGTCGCGTGAGGATGGCGACGTTCGCGCTCCGGTCGCCCACCGGGGTCACGTAAAGCTCGTGCCCCCGGCCGAACCAGACCTGGACCAACGGTTGGAGGTCTGACACACAAGCCACGTGCGCCGACACCCCGTAGCGCGTCCCCCGACGGCCGTCGTCCAGTCCTGCGAGTCGGCGCATCCGTGATCCGAGCCCATCAGCAGCCACGAACGCCCGTGCCGCCATCGTCCCACCAGTTGTGATCACCGCCGTCATCTTCCCTGCCGTGGTTGAGATGCCCGTCGCTGCGACCCCCGTTCGCAGGCAGACGCCGTGGTCGACCGCCGCTTGCCGTAGCGCCGCGTCCAGGATCTCCCGTCGAATGCCCAGCGCCGTCCGTCCGTCCGTGAACGCCGCATTCGCCGCCGCACCGTTCGTGGCGAACTGGACGCCGGTGAGCGCCCTCCCCCGGTCGCCGAGCCCGGCGAGACCAAGTCGCTCGAGCGCGGCTACACCCGCAGGGAAGAGTCCCTCGCCGCAGGCCTTGCGCCCGGCCGAATGAGACCGTTCCACCAGCGCCACGCGGAAACCCCGGCGCGCCAACTGGATGGCGGTCGCACATCCTCCGAGGCTTCCACCCACCACCAGGACGTCGTGCATCGGCACTCCTCTGCGCTCGCCCCATCGTGAATGTGAACTCGATCTCTCACACCCACAATCTCTTGCACCTATTGTGGGCCTACCGGAGATGTTGTAGAACCAGTCGGGGACTACCGACGGATGGAATATCCCTCCAGCCTCGCTGAATCCCTTCTCCTCGCCGCCCTGGCTGGAGCAACCTTTTGGTTGCTGCGCCCGGCGGGACTCTCGTTTGCCGTCCTGGCCCCCGCCGCCGGGTTCGCCGGCTTTGTCATCGTTGGACACGAAGGGTTCCCGGTCGCCGTCGCTGCCTTCGCACTCGTCGCCCGGCTTGCCATGCAGTTTCACCTTCACAGGCCCCGCCAGCCGTTGTGGCTCAGTTTCGCGCGGGAGCTTTTCTTCATTGGCGCGGCACTCTCGCTCTACACCGGAGCCCGCGTGCTCATCGAGGGCGAGTTCGTCGACGCGCACGCCAATGCACTCCGCATCCTCGACGTCGAAGCGGCGCTCGGGCTCGGATTCGAGACCGATCTCCAGTCCCTTGTCCTCCGCAACGAGCCCTTCGTCCGCTTCCTCGACACCGTCTACTCCTTCTACTTCCTTCCCTTCGTCGGGTGCACGCTGCTCTGGCTCTTCCTCTTCCATCCCGCCCATTACCGGCTGATGCGCAATGCCCTCGGCGTGTCGGTGGTGCTCGCCGTCGTTACCATCGTCCTGCTGCCGGTTGCGCCCCCACGGCTCGTCCCAGAGTCGGGGATGATCGACACGATCGCCCTCTCCGGGCGCGAGCACTCCTTCTCCAACGAGTACGCCGCCGTCCCGAGCCTCCACGTCGGGTGGATGTTCCTCTCGGGTTTCGTGCTTGCACTCACGGTCGAGGGCCGTTGGCGCTACCTCCTCGCTCTCGCGCCGGGGGCATTCATGCTCTTCACGGTCATCGCCACCGGAAACCACTACTGGCTCGATGGTGCGGTTGGTGCGCTCTATTCCGTGGGGCCAGCCCTGTTCCTGTTTACCTCGCGTCACCCAAAAAAAGCCCGCGTCGCGACTGGACCGGAGCTGGGTCGCCGGGCCGCGCTCGCCGTTCACGGCTGCGTACAGCGCCTGCTCGAATTCGTTGGCGCCTCGCCGCGTGCGCTCTTCTCGACCGCTTCACTCGGTAGCCTCCTGCTCTTTCTGGTTGTCGGCGAGATCGTCGCTCCCGGCTTTACCGCGTTCTGGGGTTACCTTCTCGTGCAGATGGCCGCCACCCTGGTGCTCCTCCTCACCGGCGAGACCTTTTTCCGCGGCCAGGGCGGCCTCTCCTGGCAAACCCACCTGATCGCAGTGGCATGTGGTTATGCCGACACGCTGGGCACCGCCGGTAACCTCTACGCAAACCTCGCCGAATACGACAAGATCACGCATTTCGCCGGCGTCGCCGCAGTGACCGCCGCCGCCTACGATTGCCTGCGCGCTCTCGACCGTCGTGGCAACACTTCCGCCTGGGTGGCATCGCGTTTCTGGACAGCCATCGGCATCGGCATCGCTGCCGGCATCGGCTGGGAGGTGTACGAAGCGCTCGCCGACGACATCTTCGCCACGAAACGCGTCCAGGGCCGCATCGACACGACCTACGACCTGCTCTTCGACTCGCTCGGAGCCTTCGTTGCCGCGTTCCTTGTCCGCTGGGCGGAGCGGCGAGAGGCGGAGGAAGAGCCCGGCCTCAGCCACGAACACGTCAGCTAGCCGCCGTTGGACACATCCATCCGCACCACTCGCTGCGTAGACTGCACCAACCCGCACAGGGCTGCAGGACGTGGCGTGGACCTTTTCGATGCGCGCACCGATGCCCACGGCGACCGCGCCGCTATCGGTCAACGCGCGCTCGACGACATCGCACTCGTCGCCCGCATCCGCAGGCGGGATGAGGCCGCCCTGCTCGCGCTGTACGACCGGTACCAGCGATTGCTGATGGCGCTCGCCCTGCGCATCGTGGGCGACCGCGAGACGGCGGAGGAAGTGTTGCAGGACGTCTTTGTCCGGGCCTGGGAGAGCATCGGGACGTTCGACGAGCGTCGCGGCAGCGTTTCGTCGTGGCTCTTCGGCATCACCCGTAATCGCAGCATCGACGTGCTCCGCTCTGCGCAGCACCGCGCTCGCACCCGCGAGCGCGACGGCTTGCCTGAGCAGCGCGGCGACGGCTCTGACGTCGCCGAATTCGCCACAACCCGTATCCTCGTCCGGGAGGCGCTGGAACACCTCTCGCCAGAGCGGCGCCGGCCTGTTGAACTCGTCTATTTCGGTGGCCTCACGCACCAGGAGGCCGCCGAAGCGCTCGGCACTCCGCTTGGCACGACTAAGGGCCGCATCCGGGCCGCGCTCGACCAGCTCCGGTCACTCCTCGCCCCCGGCAAGGGAGCAGCGCCATGAGCGCCGCCACGCAACCACTCACGTGTGACGAAGTGCGGGAAATCCTCGCCGTCCAGGCGCTCGAAGGGCACCTCGCCGTGGAGGTCCCGGGCGTCGACGAGCACGTCGCCTCCTGTGACGGCTGCCACCAGGCCCGGCGCGACTACCTGGAGGTCACGGGCCTTCTCGCGTTCGGTCTACCCGCCGCACCCGCTAGCCCGGCCGTCCGTGAGCGTCTGCGCCAGAGGTTGTCGGTATCCCCGTCGCGCCCGCGGCGGCGATGGGTGTGGCCCGCCGCGGTCGCCGCCGGGTTCGTGCTCACCCTCACCCTCGGCGTCCTCCTGGGCGCGATGCTCCTTGGCGGGGACGATGACGCCCCCCTCGTCGCCGATCCCGCCCGCAGCGAGCGCTTCGTGCTCCGCGGCGATGAAGCAGCGCAGGAAGGCTCCTGGGCGGAAGTCTTCGTCGACTACGAATCCGGAGCCGCGATGATGCGCGCCTACGGGCTTCCGCCGCTCACGGAGGGGAAGGTCTACCAGTTTTGGTTCCTCCGCGACGACGGCACCCGCCTCGACGCCGACATCTTCTGGCCGACTGCCGAAGGCAACGCCGTACACGTGATGGCCCTGCCGCCGGATTGGTCCGTCATCCGCGGCATGTGGGTCACGCTCGAGCCGGCCCCCCGGAGCGCAGTCCCCGAGGGGCCCAACGTGCTCGTGACGTGGTGGGAGTAGCGCGCGGCTACTACAGGCTGGCGATACGCTCGCGCAGCCCCTCCGCCCTGGTCCGCGCGTCCGCCAGGTTCGCCTCCATACCTTCAACGACGTGCGCCGGCGCCTTCGAACGGAACTGTTCGTTCGCAAGCTGCTTCTCCAGCCGTTCCACGTACGCCGTCGCTTCACCAAGCTCCTTCTCGAGCCGTGCTCGCTCTGCCGCAGTGTCCACCGTCGGCAGCTCCAGGGCGACTTCTGTATCCGCCACCCGCGCGTAGGCAAATTCACCTGCCGGCACTTCGTCGGTGAGCCCCACGACCACCGGCTCGACTCGAGACGTAAACGACGTCGCCGCCGCCGTCTCCGCAAGGGCGTCGCTGTAATCCCCCGCGCGGATGTACACCCGCGGGCGCAGACTCATCTCGAGCTTTTTCTCCGCCCGGATGTTCCGGATCGCGCGGTTCACCTCGATGACGTGCGCCATTGCTGCCTCCGCCCGTTCGTCTTTCCAGTTCGCGCCGCTCTTCGGGTACCAGGCGACGATCAGCGCAGACGCCATGTCATCGTCGATGTGGTCGCGAAGAGACTGCCAGAGCTCTTCCGTCACAAATGGCATGAAGGGATGGAGCAGTCGCAACCCACGATCGAGCACATGCGCGAGGACGCGCTGTGGCCGGAAGTCGTTCGCGTTCAGCCGCACCTTCGCAAACTCGATGTACCAGTCGCAGAACTCGTTCCAGAGGAAGTCCTCGATGTGGCGCGCCGCCTCGCCGATCTGGTAGGCCCGCAGCAGAGAATCGACATCGTTCTCGAGCTGCTCCAGCCGCGAGAGGATCCAGCGATCCTCGACTGCGTAGGTTTCGCTGTCGGCCGGGTGGGGCCGCTTCACCTGCTGCTCCCCCAGCTTCATCAGCACGAACCGCGTCGAGTTCCAGAGCTTGTTCGCGAAGTTTCGCGCCGCCGCCAGGCGCTCGTCGCTGAACTTCTGGTCCGCACCCATCGAGGCGCCAGTCAACACCGCGAAGCGGAACGCGTCCGCGCCGTACTGCCCGGCGACCGTCAGCGGGTCCACCACGTTCCCGCGGGACTTGGTCATCTTCTCGCCATGCGCGTCGCGGATCAGGCCGTGGAAGAGCACCGTCCGGAACGGCACCGCGTCCTCCGGGCCCCGCTCTCGCATGTTGTAGAGGCCGAACATGATCATCCGGGCGCACCAGAAGAACATGATGTCGTAGCCCATCTGCATGTCCGACGTCGGGTAGAAGTACCGAAGGTCCTCGGTGTCATCCGGCCAGCCCAGGTCGGCGTGCGGCGCCAACCCCGACGAAAACCACGTGTCCAGCACGTCCTCGTCCTGGCGCAGGGCGCCACCGCACTCGGGGCAGTCGGCCGGGTCCTCCACCTGCACGACCTGGTGACCGTTCTCGCAGTACCAGACCGGGATCTGGTGCCCCCACCAGAGCTGCCGGCTGATGCACCAGTCGCGGATGTTGTCCATCCAGTTCAGGTACACCTTCTCGAAGCGCTGGGGCACGATTTTGATCCGCCCATCGCGCACGGCTTGCGCGGCGTCACCGGCCAGCGAATGCCCGGGCGCGTATTCGCGGTTCACCGCCACCCACCACTGCTCGCTCGGGAGCGGCTGCACCACCGTTTTGCAGCGGCTGCAGTGGCCCACACTGTGGACATAATCCTCGATACGATCGAGGAAACCGCCGTCCTCCAGGTCCCGGACAATCGCTTCGCGCGCCTCCTCGTCGGTCATCCCCTCGTAGGGGCCCGCCTCCTCGTTCATGCGGCCGTCGAGGTCCATCGCCACGATCACCGGCAGGTCGTGACGCTGGCCAATCTCCCAGTCGTTCGGGTCGTGGCCCGGCGTCACCTTCACTGCGCCGGTCCCGAACTCGGGCTTCACCGCTTCGTCCGAAACGAGCGGGATTTCGCGCCCAACGATCGGCAGCAGCAACATCCGCCCGATGACCTCTTCGTACCGTTCGTCCGCCGGGTTCACAGCCACGCCCGTGTCCGCCACCATCGTCTCTGGG
>JALOAP010000033.1 GCA_023228745.1 Dehalococcoidia bacterium
CCGCGCAACCGGCCGCTTGGTGACCGTGCCGCGATCGTCGCCTGGACGACGACGCCATGGACGCTCCCCGGCAACACTGCCCTCGCCGTGAAGCCCGACGCGGAGTACGGCATGTACACACACGACGGCGACATCCTCGTGGTCGCCACCGAGCTCGCCGAAAAGGTGCTCGGCGAGGATGCACGGCCCATCCTGAAGATCAAGGGCGAAGGGCTCGTGGGCCTCGAGTACGAGCCGCTCTACCGCCCGGAGTTCGTCGGCCAGGAAATCATGCGCTTCGACGGCGAAGGGCGCCTTCGCCGCGTGACCGATGCCGACGAGACGAACGGGCTGCGGCGCGTCATCGCCGCCGACTACGTCTCGCTCGACGACGGCACCGGCATCGTGCACATCGCGCCAGCCTTCGGTGGCGAAGACTTCGAAGAGGGCAAGAAGCACCGCCTGCTCTTCGCCCAGCCGATCGACCTCCGCGGCATCATGGCCGAGAACCTGCCGGGCGCCGGCAAGTTCGCCAAGGACGCCGATAAGGACGTCATCCGCGACCTCGAAACGCGCGGCCTGATGATGAAAAGCACCACGATCAAGCACACGTACCCGTTCTGCTGGCGCTGCAAGACGCCCCTGCTCTACTACGCGAAGCCGAGCTGGTACATCCGCACCACCAGGCAGCGCGAACACCTCCTCGCCGGCAACGAGCGCATCAACTGGTACCCGGAGCACATCAAGCACGGGCGCTTCGGCAACTGGCTCGAAAACAACATCGACTGGGCTGTGAGCCGTGAACGCTACTGGGGCACGCCCCTGCCGTTCTGGAAGTGCGAATCGTGCGGCGAAGCGGCCTGCGTTGGTTCCCGAGCGGAGCTCGCTGAGCGCGCCACCGATCGCGCAAAGGCGGAGGCGCTGGACGACCTCCACCGGCCCTACATCGACGAGATCACGCTGCGCTGCGACTGTGGTGGCGAGATGCGGCGCGCACCCGAAGTGGCGGACGCCTGGTTCGATAGCGGCGCCATGCCCTACGCCCAATGGCACTACCCCTTCGAAAACGAGGACCAGTTCCTCAAGCGCTTCCCCGCGGACTTCATTTGCGAGGCGATCGACCAGACGCGCGGCTGGTTCTACACGCTGCATGCCGAGGCGACGCTGCTCAAGGCCGCCGAGGCGGTCCCCGACGGCATCGCCTTCAAGAACGTCATCTGCGTTGGCCACATCCAGGACGAAAAAGGCCAGAAGATGTCAAAGTCGCGCGGGAACGTCGTCGACCCGTGGAGCATCCTCGACCAGTATGGTGCGGACGCGACGCGCTGGTACATGTTCTCGGCGGGCTTCGCGCGCACCTCGGGCCGCTTCGGCGCGGGCCTCGTGGAGGAAGGGCTGCGCCGCTTCCTGCTCACGCTCTGGAACACCTACTCCTTCTTCGTCAGCTACGCGAATATCGACAAGATCGACCCCCGCAACGCACCCGGCGGCGAGGTGCCGGAGATCGACCGCTGGCTCCTGAGCGAACTGAACGCGCTCGCGCTGAAGGTCACCGACGAACTCGACCGCTACGACCCGACGGACGCCTCGCGCGCGCTCGACGCCTTCGTCGACGACCTGTCGAACTGGTACGTGCGGCGCTCGCGGCGGCGCTTCTGGCGCGGCGTCAGCGAGTCGGACACCGACAAGCAGAGCGCGTACTACACGCTCTACACGGCACTCGTCACGCTCTCGAAGCTGCTGGCGCCGTTCACGCCGTTCGTCGCCGAGGAGATCTACCAGAACCTGGTCCGCTCAATCGACGATTCCGCCCCGCTTTCGGTACACCTGGCCGACTGGCCGAAGGTCGAACACCACCGCGTGGACCAGCGCCTGAACGAAGAGACGCAGCTCGTGAAGCGCATCTGCTCGCTCGGGCGGGCGGCGCGGGCGAAAGCGCAGATCAAGGTGCGACAGCCGGTCGCGGAGGTCGCGGTGAAGGTACGCCGTCCGGAGGACACCGAGGCCCTTCGCAAGAACGAACACCTTGTACTCGAAGAGCTGAACGCGAAGGTGCTCCGCCTGTTGACCGACGAGACGGAGGTCCTGCGCTTCGAAGTGAAGCCGAACCTGCCGGTGCTCGGGCGGAAGTATGGATCGGGCCTCGCGGCCATCCGCCAGGGCCTCACCGCGATGCCCGCACAGGCCGTTGCTGATCTTGTGCGCAGCGGCAAGACCGTCCCGGTCGAGGGCTTCGAGCTCGAACCGGAGGACATCCTGCTCGAAGCGAAGGACAGCGAGGGCTACGCCGCGGCGACCGACTGGGGTATGGCCGTGGCCATCACCACCGCCATCACGCCCGAGCTCGCCGACGAAGGCGTCGCGCGCGAACTCGTGCGCCGCATCCAGGACATGCGCCGCGACGCTGGCTTCGACCTCGCGGACCGCATCACCACCTGGTACCAAAGCGACGCGGACCTCGCACGCGTTGTCGAAGCGCAGGCGGAGTACATCAAGGGCGAGACGCTGAGCACGAAGCTCGTCGCCGGAGACCCGCCAGCGGACGCCCACCGCGCCGAACACGACCTGGACGGCATCACCCTCGTGCTCGCCGTCCGCCAGAACACCTAGCGCCAGCCACGATGGCGCCGGACGAGGGGGAGGCCGTTGGCCTCCCCTTCTCATTATTCGTCGAGCACGGGTGCAACAAGGTCGGCGCAGAGTGACCTACTGACTGGTAAGGAGAAGAGGGGGTAAGCTGCGCGAAATGCTAGGGTGCCCTCACGATATTGCATCCTCTTAAGTTAGGACTTAAGTTTGCCACGTCGGCTGCTCCTCAGCGGACAGAAACACAGGATTGAGGTCTACGTAGCCGAGAACGGCCGCAGTCCAGTTTTGGACTACCTGGGCTCTCTGGCCCAGGCGGAACGGGAAAGGGCGATGGCCCTTATTGACTACACCGCCCAGCACGGCCCACCAAGAAACAAGGAGAAGGGCCGCAAGCTGGAAGGCGAGCACTTCTTTGAGCTGAAGAGTTCGGCGCAGCGCATTCTATGGCGATGGGGGCCTCGCGGAGGCATCATTCTCATGCACGGATTTACGAAGGAGAGCCAGAAGACCCCCAAGCGTGAAATACGAGTTGGCCGAGAGCGGTTTCACATCCTCGAAAGTGAGCTTGAAAAGTGAATTCCATCCAGGATTGGACAGCATACTTTCAAGAACTCCAGCATGACCCCGACTACCAGTACGAACTGCTGATGATTGCGGTTGGTGAAGTCATTGTCGATCGGATGGAGGCCTTGGGAGTTTCGAGAAGCGAGCTCGCAGAACGGCTCGGGGTGAAGCCTCCACGGGTGACGCAGATCCTCGCGGGCAGTGGGAACTTGACCCTCCGCACGCTCGCCCACGTGGCCCACGCGCTCGATGCCCGCGTCGTTATCGAGTTCAAAGACCGGGAACTGGGAGAGGTCGCCCTCGACACGCTGACGTGGCCCGCCATCGCGGCTGACGACCAAGCGGTTCGCGATGGCCACGCGCTGGCTCTTGCGGCTTAGTGACGTGAACGAAAAAGCGCTGCGACTCACGAAGGTCCCACAAGCAGCACTCCAGCTGGAGGCAGCGTGGGCCGATGAGTTACACGTGTTGGTCGAAAGGTCGGAGATGGACCAAGAGGTCAAAGTCTCGCGGCCAGACATCAGACGAAGCCCCGACGATCCCAATCGCTATGCCGTCCGTCTCCGCGTTCGCTATGTCGATCCGGATTTCAGAATCACCGTAGCGGCGAGAGGGGTCTTCAGCCTGGATCCCACACAAGAGGAGCCGCAACGGCTCCTGCAGTACAACGCCCCGGCCATACTCTATGGCCTGATCCGTGGCTGGGTAATGCTCATGACCGGTGGTGCAAGTGTACGCCGCGTCGAGCTACCGGCGGTAAACCTGGCCGAACGAATCGAGCGTGGGTAGCTCCGCGCGGCCATGTCCGGATGCTGTGGCCGGTTGACGGCGCCGGCCCGGGCTGCTTCCCTCTTGCAGCGCTGCTTTCCGGCGCTGGAGGAGCCGTGGACACATCCGGGCCACTACGCGACGTGCACGAGCAGAACCGCCTCTCCTGGAACGAGGCGACGAAGGCGCACAACAGCCATAAGCACGACCAGGCGGCCTTCTTTCGCGAGGGCGGGAATAAGCTCTACCCCGAAGAGCGCGCGCTCCTTGGCGATGTCCGCGGCAAGCGCATCGTCCACCTGCAGTGCAATGCCGGCCAGGACACCCTGAGCCTGGCACAGCTCGGCGCCGACGTGACTGGCGTCGATATCAGCGACGAGGCGGTCGCGTTCGCCACCCAGCTCTCGCACGACTCCGGTATCCCGGCGGCGTTCGTCCGCGCGGACGTCTATGACTGGCTAGCAGAAGCGGCGGCGGGGAGCGAGCGGTGGGAGGTGGCGTTTTCGTCCTACGGCGCCGTCAACTGGCTTTCCGGCCTTACGACCTGGGCGAGGGGCATCCACGACATCCTCGCGCCGGGGGGCCGCTTCGTCCTCGTCGAATTTCACCCGGTGCTCTGGATGTTCGAAGTGGACTGGTCGTTGAAGTACGACTACTTCGAAGCAGGCCCGCAAAAGTGGGACGAGGGCGTCAGCGATTACGTGGCGGAGTCCGGCGCGAACCTCACGCCCAGCGGCTACAAGGAGGGTGTGGTCGATTTCAAGAACCCGCACCCGGTGTGGGAGTTCCAGTGGCCGACATCGAGTGTCATCGGAGCCCTGCTCGGCGCTGGCTTGGTGCTCGAATCGTTCGCCGAGTACCCGTACGCGAACGGCTGGAAGGGGTTCTCGGGCATGCGCGAAGGGGAAGGACGCCGCGTCTATCCGCCGGAGCACATCCCCGGCTTGCCGATGATGTTTTCGGTGTCGGCCCGGAGACCCTGAGCTACTTGTGGACGGTGCGGAGCGAAAGCAGGTGCACCGTGATCGCCATCGCAATGGCGATGAGCAGCACCTCGGCCCATGGCATCTCCCGCACGAAATACACGGCCGCGCCGATACCGATCCAGAGCGAGCTGATGGAGAAGAGCTTCGCGCCCGCCGTCGCGCCCTTCTCTTCGCGGTACTCGCGCAGGTAGCGGCCGAACAGGCGGTTCGTGGTCAGCCATTCGTAGGCACCGGGCGAACTCTTGCCGAAACAGGCGGCCGCGCCCAGAAGAAAGACGGTCGTGGGAAGCAGGGGGAGAAAGATCCCCAAAACACCGAGCGCGACGAGGAAGCCACCCGCCCCGCGAAGGATAATGCGGGTAAGGCGGCTGGAGGAAGGCGCCGGGTCCTGCTGCAAACCTGCCATTTCTGTCATTTCGGCTGTATCACCATGTGAATGGCAGGTTCAGTATGTCATACGGATGCCCCGGGCGTCAGCCAGTTCTGTGAAGTTCCCTGTCGCGAGCGCAGCGTGCCGCCGAACTTTGAGTCATGGCAACGACCTGGCAATTCGCATTCCGCCTCCCCGCCCTGCTCTTCTGCCTGGCGAGCATCGCCCTGGGGGCCGCGGGAGCACTCGATTGGGCGCCGGCATCGTCGTTGGCGCTGATCTTCGGCTTCGTCGCCTACCTCGCGGGGCTGATGGGCCGGCGCGCGGCAGCTCACCACGAAGAGCACGGAGCCACCCCACTCCCGCTCGCACCGAACGTCAGCGTACTCCCGGGGCTCAAGGGCCAGCGCAGCGGACTCGACCGCGCGGCCTAGCTATTTCGCCGCGAACACCTGCCGCAGCTCGAACGGCACCGTCGCCTCGAGCTGGTCGAAGGTGCAGTCCCGTGGCGGCTTGTCCGTACGCCAGCGCCTGAATGTCGCGGCGTGCCGGAAGCGCGGCCCCTGCAGGTAATCGAACGTCACTTCACACACCAGTTCCGGGCGGACGCGCTCCCACGAGGTGTCCTTGCCCTGGTTCCAGCGGCTCGGTCCGCCGGGGGAACGCCCCTGGCCGAAGCTCACGCTCTCGTCGTCCGTGCGATACGGGGTAAGCAGCTCGACCAGTTCCCGCTTCTCCTTCGCCTTGAAGCTGGAGGTGTGGCCCACCAGGTGCAGGATGCCGTCGTCGTCGTAGAGGCCGAGCAGCAGCGATCCCACCGCGCGATGCTCCTGGTCCTTCGCCCAGCGGAACCCGCCGACCACGCAGTCGGCCTCGCGCAGGTGCTTGATCTTCGCCATCGCGCGGACGCCCGGCTGGTAGGGGCCATCCTTCGGCTTCGCGATAACGCCATCGAACCCGGCGCCTTCGAAGCGCTCGAACCAGTCGCGCGCTGTCGCCGGGTCATCGGTGGCCGGCGTGAGGTAGACCGGGTGGCCCACTTCCCCGAGCAGCGCCTCCAGCTGCTCGCGCCGCGTCGCAAAGGGCCGCCCGCGCAGATCTTCGTCGCCCACCGCGAGCAGGTCGAACGCCACGAACGCAGCGGGTGTCTCGGCGGCGAGCTTTTGCACCCGCGATGCCGCCGGGTGGAGCCGGAGTTGCAGCGTTTCGAACTCCAGGCCGTTTTCGCCCATCACGACGATCTCACCATCGAGCACCATCGAGCCCGGGAGCGCAGCCACCAGGCCCGATTCGACCTCCGGGAAGTAGCGTCCAAGAGGGCGGCTATCGCGGCTCTGCAGGTATGCGCTGCTGCCGTCGAAGAAGACGATGCAGCGGAAGCCATCCCACTTCGGTTCGTAGAGCCAGCCGCCCTCACCCGGGATCTCCGGCGTGAGCTTCGCGAGCATCGGTTCGATCGGTGGTTCGAGCATGGCTCGAAATCGTAGCAGGTTGTCCGCGGCGCAAGACGGGGGCAGCGCTGCTGCGCTACCCCCGTGGATGGGCAAGCCTCGTGCTCTCGCCGCCGCGGGCCCCTGTTCCCGCAGCGCGGCAGCCGCTAAGCAGCCTGGCGGTGCTCTTCGTTCGTGATGAAGTCGGAGTCTTCGAGCCAGTTCTTGAAGAGCTTCTCTTCGCCACAGATCTTGCATACGCCGCGGCTCTGTGGGCCGCGAGCCTCTTCAATCCGCCAGCGGTGCGCGTGTGTGGTTTCCTTTTCAAGAACCGCAGTTGTTGCGTCCATCGTTTTCACTTGCCTGCTCCTTCGTTTCCCGGGGCAATTGCCCATTGGTTGTTTCGGTACCATAGCGAGCAGTCAGCAGAGCCATGACAGGCGTTTGACCCTTTGTTTTTCCGACTTTGGTCGGAACCCCGCCATCGCCGAGTGACCCACCTCACACCGGTAGGATCGGCGTCACCAGGGCCGTATTCGATCACCTCCAGATGGAGTTGCCTCGCAAACTGATTGCAGGGCTGCGGGTCGAAATGTGGCGTGAAGGTTTCACTGGCAGGGCGGAAATGGTTCTGCGAGAAATTCCAGCGCCTGTCCCAGCATGCCGGGCTCAGCGAGCAGGCTGATGCGGTAGGCGCCCGGCGCGGCATACATCTCACCGGGAACCAGGAACATCCCCGCCTTTCGCACACGTTCCTCTCCCGCGAGCGTCGCAGGCGCCGGTGGGCGCGCCTCCAGCGTCAGCCCGGCGACCGGCCGCGAATACCGCCAGCCCGCCGCATCGAGCACCCGGTAGACAGGCCCACTATTCGCCCGCACGCGCTCCAATGTCGCTGCCACCGTCCGCTCGTGGCACTGGAACGCGGCCACGGCGGCACGTGCGGAGAGGCTCGCGGGGCCGCCCGAGAGGAGCTGAAGCTGGCGGTCGAAGCGCTCACGCAGCTCTCTGTGGTGCGTCGCGATCCAGCCAATCCGCAGCCCGCCCATGCCGAGTGGCTTCGACAGCCCGCCCACGCTGACCGCCGTTGCGCTCCGGTCGACCGCCGCCGGGGCAGGCACCCCGTCGTGGACAAGGTCGCGGTAGACTTCGTCGAGCACGGCGATGGCGCCGCAGGACTCCGCCCTGGCGAGATACGCGTCCAGGTTCACGAGCTGGCCATCCGGCGCGCTGGGGTTGCAGGCGGCGGCAATCTTCGCCCCGCGTACGGGCACAGCCGAACGAAGGATCTCGCCGCCTGCGGTACGTGCTCCCTCGACGAAGCTCGGGTAGGAGCCACGGTCGACCACCACAACATCGCCCCGTCGCACCAATGAGAGCGCAATCGCGGCCAGCGCCTCGGACGCCCCGGCCGTGATAAGGAGCTCCCCCGGCTCGACCGTTTCGTAGTGGTTCGCGATCGCCTGCCGCAGGTTCTCGCAGCCCGACGGTGGCACATAGGACAGCTCTCCCGGTTCAATGTGTGAAGCTGGCTCGATGTCCAGGGGTACCGGGGGCGGATTCGAACTCGAAAGATCCACCACTCCCGGCCAGTAATAGCGCGAGTAGTAGCGCAGAAGATCGCTGCGTGGATCGGTGTTCACAACCGGGACAGTACCGGCGGTGATCGAATGGAAGCACCATCGAAAGGCACCGCGCGCTATCACCTCCGTTTCGGGCGATCGCGCTGGTTGGCCCCCTTGCCCGGCACAGCTACGATCGCGCCGAAGGAAGGAATGCCATGAACGAACGCCGCATGTTCGGGCTGTGGGACAGCCCCGTGACGCCAAAGAGCCTCGCCGCGAGCCTCCGCCTCGCCGAGCCCACATGGGACACCGATGGGCAGACCCTCGCCTGGGTTGAAGGACGCAGCGACCGCGGCCTCATCGTCGTGCAGGACATCGCCGGCGGTGCAATCCGCGACCTGACGCCGGGCGAGCTCTCCGTCCGCGCGAGCGTGGGCTATGGCGGCGGCGATTTTACGCTCGCGCATGGCGTCGCCTACTTCGTCGCGCAAGGCAACCAGCGCATCTACCGGCAGGAGCTCGCGGGCGGACCGGCCCGCCCGATCACACCAGCGTTCGGTGCGGCCGCACACCCGGTCGTCTCGCCGGACGGCCGCTGGCTCGCCTTCGTCCATAGCTACGAAGACGTCGACGCGATCGCTGTGGTCGATACCGAGGGCAGGCACTGGCCGGCCCGGTTGGCCAGCGGCCGCGACTTCTACATGCAGCCCGCCTGGCACCCGGACGGCGACCGGCTCGCGTGGGTCGAATGGGACCATCCGAACATGCCGTGGGACGGCACGGATCTGAAGCTCGGCCAACTCGCCTTCCCCGAAGGTGTGCCACCAGCGCTCGCCAGCAGCGAGACGATCGCGGGCGGGAAGCAGATCGCCGCCTACGGGCCGACCTTCACCCACGACGGCCAGGCCCTGGTCTTCGCCACGGACGAAACCGGCTGGGGCCAAATCTACCGCCGCGAGCTGGCGACCGCCGCCACGAAGCAGCTCACCAGCGGCGAGGCGGAGCACGCCGAACCCGCCTGGACCCAGGGGATGCGCCGCTTCGCCGTCACCGGCGGCGGCCGCATCATCGCGATTCGCAACGAGCGCGGCTTCAACCGGTTCGTCAGCATCGGACCGGATGGCGACGTGCGTGACGAAGGCTCGCGGCACCCGGAGTACACCGCACTGGCGTCGCCGGCGGCATCGCCTGTACACGACCGGGTGGCGTTTCTTGGCGCGTCCGGCGTGCAGCCCCCGCGGGTGGCAACGCTCGACTTCGCGACCGAAGCCCCTGCCGAGGTGCGGCGCCGCAGCGACACGGAGAGCATCCCCGCGGACGCGCTCTCCTCGCCCGAAGCGGTGTCGTGGACGTCGTTCGATGCTGAAGAGGCGCACGGCCTCTACTTCGCACCCGCCAGCGACGGCTTCGAGGCGGAAGGTGCGCCGCCCCTCATCGTGCTCGTGCACGGTGGCCCAACCAGCCAGGTGCAGGCTGGTTGGAACCAGCAGGCACAGTTCTTCACGACGCGCGGCTACGCTGTCCTCGTGCCGAACTACCGCGGCAGCACCGGTTACGGCCGCGACTACATGCTGAAGCTTCGCGAAAGCTGGGGCGTCTACGACGTGCAGGACGCGAAGACCGGCGCCGAAATGCTCGCCGAACGCGGCCTCGCCGACCGCTCGCGGCTCATCATCATGGGTGGAAGCGCGGGTGGCTACACCGTGCTGCAGTCCCTCGTCGACGTGCCCGGGTTCTACAAGGCCGGCATCTGCCTCTACGGCATTTCGAACCAGTTCATCCTCGCGAGCGACACCCACAAGTTCGAAGCGCGCTACAGCGAGTCGCTGCTCGGGCCGCTCCCCGAAGCTGCCGCGCGCTACCGCGACCGCTCGCCGCTCTTCCACGCGGAGAAGATCGTGGACCCCGTCTGCATCTTCCAGGGCGATATCGACAAGGTGGTGCCGCGCGAACAGAGCGACGCCATCGTCGCCTCCCTCCGCGCCCGCGGCGTCCCGCACGAGTACCACGTATATGAAGGCGAGGGCCACGGCTGGCGCAAAGCGGAGACGATCGAGGACTTCTACACGAAGTGCGACCGCTTCCTCCGCCAGCACGTGCTCTTCGCGTAGCGCGCGGCACTACCCGTTCGCCGTTTCGCCGGCGAGAAAGGGCTCGAATATGCCGGGATCGACGACATAGACGGCCGGGCGGTCGCTGACGGCTTCGCGGGCCTCCGCCAGGAGCCGCTGCGAAGCGTCGAGCTCACCGCGCAGCCGCGCCACCGCTGCCAGGCCAGTGAGACACAGCGCGCGACCATCTGCGTTTTCGTAGTCATCCCAGGTCGAGAGGCTCTCTTCGATCGCGGCTGCGGCCGCCTCGACCTCCCCCAGGTGGAGCAGCGCGCCGCCGAACGCGACCAGGCTCCGGGCCAGCTCGGTGCGGTTGCCCATCCTCCGATCGAGGCCAATGCTCGCCTGGTAGAGGTCTGCCGCCAACCGGAACTCACCCTCCCGCAAGGCGATGTTGCCCAGGGTGTGGACCACAATCGCCTGGCCCCACAGGTCCTGCTCCCGGACAAACGTCGCGAGCGCCCGGTTGTAGCAATCCTTGGCCGCGTCGAGATCTCCAGTGTCGAACAGCGCGTCACCCAGGTTGGCGAGCGCATACGCCTCGCCCCACGCGTGCCCGAGGGAACGGAAGCAGGCGAGCGATTCGCGCTGCAGTGCGACGGCTTCGCTGCCACGCCCGGCCGACACGGCGATGAGCCCCTGGAGGCCCACCGCGAACGCGAGATGGCGCTGGTCGCCGCCGTCGCGGGCCCGCGTGACTGCCTCGTCCACGTACGCCGCCGCCCGGGCAAGGTCGCCGTCCTTCCAACTGCAGGCAGCCGCTGTGTAGAGGAGCGCAGCGAGGTGTTCGTTGCGGCAGGCGGACGGCTCCGCCAGCAGCGCGCGTGTCCAGTACCGTGCCTCCGGCACTGCACCCCGCATGAGCCAGTACCAGCCGAGGGCACCCGCTATCCGAGCCCCCTCGCAGCGGCTTTCGGGGCTCGCCAGCGACCACTCGAGTGCCACGCGGAAGTTGCCCTCGTCCAGGTCCAGGCGGCGCATCGCCTCTTTCCCGGTGCGCCCGCGCAGCGTCTCCTCCGCCGACTCCGCAAGCTCGGCCATGTGGAGCGCGTGGCGTGCCCGTGTCAGCCGTTCGTCGGCACTCTCCGCGAGCCTGGCCATGGCGTAGCGATGGACCACCTCGAGCATCGCGAAGCGCCCATCCCCACCTCCTCGCGAAACAACAAGGCTCTTGTCCACCAGGGCCGCCAGGACGCCCGGCACGACGGACTCATGCAACTCGCCGTGGGCGCACACGGCAGCGGCTGACTCGGCAGAGAAGCCCCCCCGGAAGACTGCCAGCCGCCGGAACAACACCCGCTCACGCCCATCGAGGAGGTCGTGGCTCCAGTCCAGCGTCCCCTGGAGGCTGCGCTGGCGCGGCGGAATCGCCCGTGCGCCGCTTTCCAGGGCAATGCCCGACGCGAGCCTGCGCGAAAGCTCCGCCGGCGAAAAGTGCTTGAGGTAGGGCGCCGCGAGCTCCAGGGCGAGGGGCAGTCCATCCACACGCACGCAGACCTCCGCCACTGCCGCCGCGTTGGCAGGAGTCAGCCGGAAATCCGCAGCCACCGCCTGTGCCCGCTGGACGAGCAGCCTCACGGCATCCGCGCTACCAACCGCGCGTACGCCGCTAGCGGCGGCCGCCGGCAGGCCCAGCGGGGCGAGCTGGACCTCGTGCTCCCCGCTGACATGCAGCGCCTCTCGGCTGGTGACGAGCACCGTCAACCCCGGGCACGCCTGGAGCAGGCCAACGATGACCGGCGTCGCATCGAGCAAGTGCTCAAAGCCATCCAGGACAAGCAGAAGCCGATGCCGCCGCAGGTGGTGCGCAAGCGTCGTTTCGGGGGGCGTCGCAGGTTCTTCTGCAAGGCCAAAACCACGGGCGATAGCCGAGGGCACGGCGCCGGCTTCGACGATGGCCGCGAGCTCGAACCAGGCTACACCGTCCGGGAATTGGTCCTCCAGCTCGCGGGCTATCTCCATGGCGGCCCGCGTTTTCCCAACACCGCCGGGGCCGGTGAGGGTAACCAGACGCACCTCCGGGCGGCAGAGGAGCGTCCGGAGCCTGTCGAGTTCCCTCCGGCGCCCGACGATCGGCGCCATGGGTGAGGGAGGAGTTGGGCCCAGGCCACGCTCACCGGGGCTCGGCGCCGCGGCCCTGCCGCGCGGCGGCACCAGGGCGACCAGTTCCCGGCGCTCCGCATCCGAAAGCCCGAGCGCGTCTCCGAGGGCGGCGACCGTGTGCGGGTAGGGATGTCTCCGTTCGCCCCGCTCCAGCGCACCGACGGCAGCGGCCGTCAGGCCGGACCGCTCGGCCAATTCCTCCTGGGAGAGGCTGGCCGCCCTGCGCAACTCGCGAAGCCGATCACCGAACGTCGCCATCGCCTTCTTCCGCCATCCATGACGGAACTCCCACATTCCACCCGAACAGTCGCTGACTGTAGGGGAAGCGTTGGGGTCCTGTCGATGGTTGTGCGCAGAAGCGCCGCAGACGATTGCCCGGTCACGCGCCGCACTTACACACCCTGGCGCGTTCGAGACAAAGGAGTGACCAAAATGACCACCACAACCACCAGGAACCAGCCCGACGGAGAGGCGGCGAGCGCTGCAATCGCACGGTTCACCGACCTGCAGGCGAAGCTCCTCGACTACTACGGCGTGCGGGCAACCTCGCGGTTGGTACAGCTTGCCCGGCCAGCCATGCGCGCCCATGTGCTGGAGGCCGGCGAGGGCGAACCCATCATCTTCGTGCACGGTGGCGATGGCGAGGCCGTCAACTGGTCCCCGCTCCTCGCGGTGCTCCAGGACCACGCCCACGTCTACGCCGTCGACCGGCCGGGCTTCGGACTGAGCGATGCGTTCGACTATCGCACCGTCGATCTGCGGACCCATGCGTCGGACTTCATGGAGTCGCTCCTCGATGCGCTGGGCCTCGAGACAGCCACCCTCGTTGGCGGCTCGATGGGCGGGTTCTTCGTCCTCAACGCGGCGATCGCCCACCCCGAACGCGTTCACCGCGTGGTGCTCGTCGGCTACGCGGTCGGGACGACGCGCGACGTTGGCGGCATGGCCAAGATCTGCGGTACCCCCGGCGCGGCCGAAGCCTTCATGACCGGCCGCGACACCATGGAGGCACAGAAGAGCCAATACCGGGACATGTTCCAGACCGACCCCACGATCGTGCCGGAACTGTTCTTCGAAACCCGCATCGCGGGGCTGCGCCTGCCATCCGAGCAGGGAACGTGGGCCACGCTCCTCCCGCGCCTCGCCACGCTCGAAGGGCTGCGCCCGGAGATTTACCTCGGCGATGAGCTGCCCTCCATCCAGGCGCCGACGCTCGTGATGTGGGGAGAAAACGACCTCACCGCCGCAGCGGCGGGAGCGGCGGTGGCAACGCAAATCCCCGGTGGCCGCTTCGCCTACCTCGAAGGCGTCGGACACTTCCCGTTCCTCGAGGTGCCGGAGCTCACCGCGGACCACATCCTGGAGTTCGTACGGGAGACCTAGGCCGCCGACCCTCGATCTCGTAGTGCCCCCCGCGGGACGTGAAACTCTTCAACCAGATGGTTGACAACGTCCTCGTGGGGGCCTACTGTCCTGTTCAACCATTCGGTTGAATATTGGGGGGGCGAAGGTGAGCAGCGCAAACGGGCGAGAGGACGCTCCGGTGCACAACGCACAAAGGGGCCGCACCGGTGGCCGTTGATGTCCTCTCCCGGGCCTTCTCGGCGCTTGGCGACCCCACCCGC
>JALOAP010000034.1 GCA_023228745.1 Dehalococcoidia bacterium
AAAGCCGCTTAACCAAGTGATGCCCTCAAACCACGTTATAGCGGCGGCGTTGGTATAAGTCAATTCTATAAATAATTCGGCGTCTGTAGGCGCATTGGAAACGGCGATTGACTTCGGGTCAGTATCCCCTGTTTCGATTTTTACATTTTTGACAGGTCGATTTGCGAAGTCGATTGTGTAAACGTCCCCTACTGCGGCGATGGTTGAATAGGACGTCATTTCATCCAATGTTGCGCCTATCTCCTGCGTGACAGACTCCGCTGTTTTGCTCTCGCCGGTAAAATAACTGCCAGCGTCGGCCATCGTGATTATGCTCCCGGCGTGGCTGGCAGGATGCGTGTAATTATTGGCATTGTCATCAATGCCGGCAAGTTTCTCCTTCTCCAGAGTTGTATAGTCCTCTGCGGATAGTGCTTTACCATCTTCCTTGTCTACTTTGGTTTCAAGATCATCATAGACCTCTGTAAAATTTTCGTTAATTTTTGTTCTTACGGTTCCGTGGGTTTCTCCTGTGCTGTTGATTGTTTTTTTTGCCATTATGCTTTTACCCCCTGTCTGACTCTTATAATATCTGTCATCTGCTGTCCAAGCACCTTCGCCAGTGTGTGGCCGTCAAGCTGCAGGTATATGTTTGCTGTGCGGTAACCGCCGCCGGATATATTGTCGAGCGGTACCAACGCCTCGGGGCCGGACTCACCTATCAGGTGATTGCCCCACAGTGTGGGCTTTGTGAATATGCCGCCTTGTGCGTGCTTTTCAATCTCCGCACCGGAGAAGTCAACCTCGCCGATGGTCTTTATATTCACAGCCGGAATTTTGTTGAGCCATTCGATAGCTTTGTTGACGATTCGGATAATGCCGTTTAAAGCGTTTTCAGCAATGCCAACTATTCCGTTCCATATCGTTGCGAAGTAATTTTTTATGCCATCCCATACGCCCTGCCAGTCTCCACGGAAGGCTGCGGCGAATATGTCAAATATGGAAGCGATTGCTTCAAAAATTGTCTGGAAAACAATCTTTATTGCATTAAACGTCGTTTCAAAATAAATTTTCACATAGTCCCATATTATCTGAAAAGCCACTTTAATCGCAGGACCCCACTTATCCCAAAAGGCCTTTATGGAGTTGAACACTGCCTCAAAAATCGATTTGAACATTTCGATTGCAGCAGCGCCAGCTTTTGTCATACTTTCCCATATGGCGATAAAGTAGGGTTTCAGCCAATCGAACACGGCCATTGCGATTTCCTTTATTTTGTTCCATGCTGTAGTTACGGCAACGCGGAAGCCTTCATTATTTTCCCATAGGTACTTTATGCCGAGCACTAACGCCGCCAATGCTGCAATAACGATCATAACAATTCCCGCAGGGCCCGCTAGAGCACCCAGTGCGGCAATGAGTCCGCCGCCGCCTTTTATTACTCCTATGGCCTTGCTTACGCCGCCAATCACGCCTCCGATGCCGGTCGTCAGCTTACCGATAACCGTCAGTGTCGGTCCGATTGCTGCAGCGAGTCCTAATATTGTTACAATTGTTTTTTGAGTTCCTTCGTCGAGACCTGCAAATCTTTGTATAGCCTCATTTATTTTTGCTAAAAAAGGAGTTATTACCGGGAGTAGAATTTCGCCGAAAGATATGGCAAGGTTTTTTAGTTCTGTGGTTAAGGCTCTTAAGCTGCCAGAGGCTCCGCTTGCTTCGCGTTCCGCTTGCCCTTGGGCGTCTGCGGTCTGCTCCATTATTAGCGCCAGTGTTGCGGCTTGCTTCGATGCCAGGTCAAGCGCCGCGCCTTCTTCGATTAGCCCCATTTCAAAGGCTTTAGCCTTTATGGTAGCATCGTTTACGCCCATTCCGTAGTTATCAAGCATGGCATTGTTGCCCTTTAGCGCGCCTGTTAGTGCTTGTACAGCACTCGCGGTTGTACCGCCGAACATTGCCGTTAGGTCACCCGCCAGTTTTACAAGCATTTGCGATTGTTTTGCAGCCTCTTTTTCGGTCAAACCTCCAATGTTTTGCAACATCGCGCCCATAGTGTTAGCGTAACTTAATGCTTCACCTTCTGCTATGCCATAATAACTTTTTAAGTTCCTCGCCCAAGTCTTAACTTCACCGGATGCACCTTTAAATATCTGATCGGCGGCTCCCACTGCATCCTCCACATCCGCCGCAAATTTAAAGGCTGCTGCGCCAGCTCCGACGATAGGCATGGTTAAACCCAACGTTAAAGACTTTCCCGCCGCAGTGATTTCTTTCCCCGCGGATTTCAGATTTTTAGACATGGTCTTGAGGGACTTGTCAAATTCAGATAAATCTGCACCTACACGTACAACAAGGCTTCTTATTACACTGCTCATTAACGCATCCCTCCCATCTCGTCTAAAACTTTATTCATTGCATCTGCCATAATGCCGATGACTTCTTCTTTGCTCTCGTCCGCTGCAGGCCGTAGAAAAGGTCTCTCTTTTACAGTGCCAACCTTTTTACCATTAACAACCAATCTATGCCCCAGCTCAAGAGGTACGCCGTGAGCACCACCCTTGCCAAACGTAACGCTGGCAAATATTTTATAAGCTTTTTTGTTCTTTTGCTTCCCAGGATTTTTTACTGTCAACGATAGTCCTAATGCCCCGGTAACATCGTGGATTTTGGAAGTAGCTCTCGCGCAGACCAACTTCGCCGCCCGTACAGACGGCTCGGAAAGTTTATAAATCGCATCTTCACCAAGCTTTGCAAATGCTTCGCAGAGTTCATCGAGCCCTTCGATTTTTACATTGCTATAACTACTGCCTTTAAATTTTCCCTTGCTTGTCGCTGTTACGCTTGCAATCTCCTGTCCCTTCATTTTTCCACCACCGTCCCCCCGAATGCGGCATTAAGCATTTTGCACATAGCCATCATTTCCTCGTCGGTCTGCTCGTGACCTCCTGTTTGGCTACTCCGCAATAATTTCTCTCTATAATCGTAGTACGAAATATAATTTTTCTCAGTCATATACGGGAACACAGACAGCCACATCTGCCATACTTTTTCATCCCATTCCCCGTCAATAGCTTTTTTTATAAGCATAATTCCAATATCAACAGGAGCCTTTGCAACATAGTCCATGTTTCCGTATCTTTTTAAAAGTAGGTCAACTACGCTTGCTTCGTCAATTGACCTACTTGCTTGAAAAAATCGCCGATTCCATCAAGCTTTTTAAGTTCCTTAATTTTTTCAATGGATTCCGTTAATGGCAATTTCCCAAACTCTTCACCTGTCATTCCGAAGAGGTCGCCAATAAAATCATTGATTTCTGCTTGTGCTAAATAAGCATTTTCGACAAGCACCTGAATTAGTCTTAAACCAAATTTTTCATCTGAATTGTCATCGTTTGTGCCAGCTTTTTCGTCAGGTTCTTCTTTTAGCAGCTCATCTATTTTTATTCCAAGCTTTTTGAAGATCCTGCTCATTTTAAATACATCGTTAGTAATTAATTGCCTCATGGTCTTTAATCCTCCCCTTAATTTTAAATAGGGAGGGCCGGTTTCCCGGCCCTCTGTTGCTTTGTTAAACTAAGCCGCCAGTATCACACAATGGAACGTGTATACTTTCGGTGCTTTGCCAGTCGCGCTGATCGTTACGACGATATCCGTCATCTCGTCTGCGTCAAGCGGTATTGCCGAGGATGCTTCGCCGGTTTTAACCACCTGCGACGCTCCGTTGGCAGTGATGGTAATTACCTCGCCGGCCGTGCTGTCTGTAGGCGTTACAACCGTTGATGTCTGCGCGTTGGTGATTGTGATAACGTAGTCAAATGTCGCAATGTCAAACGTCGGCAGGAATGTCACGTCGTTGCTGAATTCGCAGGCGCTCATGCCAGTTACAGTTGATACCGCAAACGTCGGCTTGCCGGTGACTTTGATGGATGCGGTAAACGGTATTGCGTCGTCAACCGGAGCATCACCGATTTTAAGTTTTGTGATGTACCCAGTAAATGTCCAGGTCGCGCCCGTTGCTGTCGGGAATGTGATAACTGCTGTTTTTGATTCCCGTGCATTCATATCGGTCAGCATAGCGTGCTGCCCAGTGGTATCGGTGTAATCAAACAGACCTTCAAGCGATATTTCGCCGGCGTCTATCAGACCGGGAATAAATTCTTTATATGAGTCGGCTGAGTCGTGCGTCGTGACATCCACCGTGTCAAGGGACAGTTCGATGCCGCCTATGCTTTTAAGTTTCGCGACGGTTACGCCATCCCATGTAAAGGTTGTGCCATATCCTAATTTTGGCATATTTGAGTCTCCCTTCTATTCGTAGTTAATCTGGAATTCCAGATTTTCGGTGTAAATCTTAATGTTGTCGATTCTTTCCAAATTGGTAATTTCATTTTGCAACTGAATGTATTGCACATATCCATCCATGAGATCCCAGTCCTCATCGTCGTCCCAGGGTTTGCTATCGTACCACTCGCCAAAGTCGCCAGTGTAATCCACAAGCGCGGTTTTTAGCTGCTTCGCTACGTTTCGGGCTTCCGCTTTGGTGGAGGCGAATACCGTAAATTGGAATATGGGACGCTCGAGAGGCGACTGCCCGGACAGCAGGTGGTCTTTGACATCAGATATTTTTATATACGATACTGCCGGAAGCGTATCAAGCTGCGGGATCTCTTCGGGGAAAAGTCTATTGCCTATCAGGGCGGTTAAAGCGTCCTGCGAAAGTAAATAGGTTGTGAAAGCTTCTTCTATTTCCAATCAGACCACCTCCTTCCCGGATATCAGCAACTCAGATCTATCAACTTCCGCGATGCTCAGGATGTGGAAATACCGGTTGCCCCACTTTATACGCATGGTCGGTTTCATCCCGGTGCGGCGGCGGATACGGAATACTGCAGAGGTTTCTGCGTTCAACTTTTGAGCCGCGTAGAATTCTCTGCCGCCGGACATAATGACATTAGCCCACACTGTGACGACGTCGGAGTATACTATAATCGGCTCGTTGTAGCCGTTGTAGGTTTTTGTTTCGGCCTGGAGGGTGATTCGTTCGGTAAGTTCTCCTGCGTTAATCATTAGAACCACTTCCTTGTTATTACAGATTCAAGTGTTGCGCCTTCTTCAAGGATAAGCACTTGGCCTGTTCCAAATCTGCTTTCCAAGTTAGCCATTAACTGAGAAGATGTTTCTTTGGATAATTTGCCTGGAATTGCAAAAATAGCAATGTCTTTTTTACCAAATTTTATAATCTGAGTAGGTTTCATGTTTCACCTCCTGTAACATTTTTAAAACCAGCGAATACGATATGGCGCATAGAGCGCTTTAACCGTGTTCATTGCCGCGTCCGGGATTTCCGCGTCCCGGTATTTGTACAAGAGCCCGATGTGGACAAGCATACCTGCCCACAGTGCTTTAGGCAGCGGGTTCGACGCATAGTACCCGGTGATGTACTGTATGCGGATTGGATTGACGGGATATGCCACAAAAGATGGCCATGATTCGCCGTATGGCAGGACTACCCGCCCCGGCTCACGATCTGAGTCAACAATGTAATCCGTGGTAACCGCCATGGTGGTTTCGGTGCCAGCTGAATCTTTGTACTTGATGCTGCTGACAGATTGCAGCGGAGGCATATCAAGCTCGATGTTGTCTCCACAAGGGAAGCCATCCATGAGCTGCTCCAGCGTCTGTGTCGCCATTGCCCGGCCCGTATATGCCTCTGCGTATTCCCGGGCAGCTGTAATCCATGCCTCGATTTGTGTATCCTCTACCGCGCTGCCGGTATAAACCAGCACATCCGCGCCAAACTCGCACGCTGCTACGGCCACTGTGGCCACAACCCGTATATACTGCTTGCTGCCGGTGTACTGCTTCTCCTGTACCGCGTTGTCGTTTAATGTGGTGACCTGTGTAAAGGCTCCGCCTGACCAATCGGTATAAGTGGTGCCGTCGTCTGACTCCTGTATTTTAGCGTCCACGGTGCCGCCTGCTCCGTTTGTGCCGGAGTTGAGGTTGACAATAGCGGTTTTCCCTAGTACGTCCACGGCTGAGCCGACGAGGGTGTATGATGCCGCGATGGCGTGACTGCCGGGCGCGATGCTCTGGGATGTGGACACGTTATCGGAGGCTGATGCAGAATCAAGGCGTAGATGGTTTTTCGCCTCTGCAAGGGTGACGGGTTCTGTTGCTATAGGGGTAATGACCTTATACATTGTCATCACCTCACATACAATATTACAGTACCCTTATTGCTGTCTCCCGCGCCCTCGATGCAGAGAGTCAGTTTGTCGTTTGCCACTACACCAAGAGATGATGCTGCGACCTGCTCGGTGTTGGATGTGTGCCTGTCCTTGCCTCCAGCCATGAGCGCATCGGTGCTGTCCTCGTCATAGACGTATACGTCATAATTGGAGTCCGGTGCGTCAGTGCTGCCTCCCGGTATGGTGACAAGGCGCACAAGTTCACCGTTGTATGTTTTGGTGGTTGTGGCGTTGGCTGTGGTTGTGGCTACTTCGCCATCAGTGTGCGCTGTCCACTGCCATTTTATTTTTTTTATTACGCCGAAGGTTTCTTCAGTAAGTGTTACGGATGCAGCCATTATGTCACCTTCTTTCTCTTGGGTTTTTCCGCTGTTTTTTCTGCGGTTTCTATTGCTTTCCCGGCGCTTACCAGGGCGGAGGCAAATTTTTCTGATAGGTCTTTGGGAGTTTCATACTTCTTGCCCTGCTCAAGCTCGATTACTCCGGAGCGCCAGAAGTTTTTTAACATTGTAATTTTCATAGGGTTTCACACTCCTTAAAGGGGCGTTGCTGCCCCTCTGTTATGCTGTTGCTACTACTGCACCAGTGGCTGATAGAGCTGTCCAGATGCAGTAGAAGTTGATTACACCTGAGTCAACCTTCTTTTCGCTCTGGATGTCAAGCGTGATGTCCACACCGTTGGCGATTATGAATTCCTTCAGCACGGTGATTGCTTCGACTGACTTGTCCGGGCTGGCATCGTGCCAAATGTCGCCTGCCTCCAACGTAGTACAATCCGTATCGGCTATTATCGGCTCTGCTCCGGCATCCACACCGATGTTACACCCGCCAGAGCTTTCCACATTGGTGGTGCATACTGCCGCAAGGCGCACAATTACATCACCGGTGACGGTAAAAAGTGAAATGTCCGTGGTGTCATCGGAAAAGGTTACGGTCTTCCGGGCAATACCGGAGCCGATGCCGCCGCCTGCTTTGATTTCCGCTGTTTCCGCTTTGATTGCCGCAATGTCAGTGGATATGGACGCTCCCACAGAGGCGCCGAGTTCGCTCTGAAGGTATTCCAGCCTCTCAAGGATGGACCCGTCGGCATTGGCTGCGACATTGGTTGTTGCAATGATGTTGTCATTGTCGTCTCTTCCGATGGCGACAACGGATTCATGAAGAATCAGGCAAATGTCGCTTGCTCCGATGGCAGCTCCAAAAGCGTCACAGGTGAATGTTCCGGTTGCAGTTGCGTAGTCGGTGATTTTTCTGATCTGCTTTTCTGGCGCATTGCCGGCTGAATCAGCGTTTTTCAGGATTTGCATGTAATACTTATCGTTGAAAAAGTCGTCGCCGTAGCCTGCTAAAGCGGCGATTACAACTTCCGTTGTGCTGTCGGTGCCGGAGGGCGCGATTCCCCAGCCAAAGCAGCCAGGCAGCGCGGTTGAGATTGCTGCAACCTGCTGCTGAATGTACTCCTGCCGCTCAATCATTGAGCCGTCTGCATTGGCGGTGACGGCCGCAGAGCTGAAAAGATTATCGGCGGTATTTACGCCGAGGATATTATCGGGATGATCTCTGTACATGGTATTTTCTCCTTTTCGATAATTTTTTAAGGGGGCATATAGCCCCCGGTTGTTAAGCTATTTCTGTTGGTTGATCTTTGCCCTGGTAGGCGTATCCGGTAAGGATACATACGGCAGAAACGTAGGTCGTGGTGTCCAGACCCGAAAGCTTCAGCTGAATGTTGGGATATTCTTCGGTCAGATCCTCTGCGTCGATTTCAAACACATAAAAGATGTTGTTTGTTGTCGTGGTTGTAACACCATCAGCCGCAGTTACCGCTGTTCTGTCGCCCAGTTGATCACTGTTCGTGGTTTCCTCTTTGTAAACTACACAAGCAATCGCGGCGTCGCCATCATCGAAAGCATCTGCTTCATAGACTTTTGCGACAAAATCGCCCGCCTGAGCGCCGACCGTTAATATGATCGTTGCGTGGGAAGCGTTTTTCATCGACACGATATCACTGTCGATTGTCGCCCCGCTGGAACCTTGTGGGTAAATTATAGGAACTATATGGGCCTGTTCGGCCAGTACCATTCTAGACATGGTTTTTTTACCTCCTGTTATTTTTTTAGATTATGAACGTGTTGCGAGAGTAACGAACGGGGACAAAGTGTTGTCCGAGCCCTTATAAGGTGTCAGGACAGTTTTCCACTTTGGCTTACCGTTAACTCTCATGGAGAATTTCAGCGTTGTCTCATCAGTCAGGAATTTCACATGGATGGATGAAGCGGATTTCAGACCGCGCTTTCTTACCAGTGCATATTCACCAAAGTTGCCGAACACAATATCGCCCGCGGTGCCGAGGGTCTGGCACTGCTCAACCGGAACAAGCGGTCTGCCGAACAGTGTGGAGTAAGGCGAGCCGGAGAGACCGTTTGCCGGCATGAATACAGGAACGCCACCGGTGCCGACGTTAAGCGTCATGGCGAAAAGCTGAGGTTCCACGTCCTGATTGTGGTACCAGGCCGCTCCGCCTCTTGCGCGTCCCCAGCAGCGGGTATACATCTTCATGATGTTGTCGGAGTAAACAGTTTTTGCTGCCTGCCCGGTTTCTTTTGCCACAGATACGGTAGCCGCATGGCCGATAACACCGGAGCACTGTATGCCGCCGGGGCCGTTCAGGATTTCGTCCTGGAGTTTGAACAGGAATTCCTCAGGCATGAGTTCCATAACGAGCGACTCGATGGCCGGAGCGTCCTCCATCATCCTGTCGGTGAGATAGACAAGAGCTTTCATGTCCGTGAGACGGCATTCCCACAGGCCGGTTGCGATTTTTGAACTGGTCGGTGTGTTAACTTCGCCTTCGCGGTAAGCTCTGAGCCCGCCGAAGCGGCTGCCGGCAGCCCTGCTGTTTTCCTCAAGATAGGGAATTTCGAAGCTGTCGGAGTACTGGCCGACCTCGAAAACGGAGCATTTTGATACGATTTCGCCGCCCTCAAAGATCTTTTTCATGATCTCGTTGGAGCGGGTGGCACCGATAAGGAAGCCCCCATCCACAGGTACGGTTGCTGATGCTCCCGCGGCTGCGTTTTTGACGGATTGCACCTTTGCGAGTATGTCCGCTGCGTTGCGGATCTTGCCGGGCGACTGCAAAGCGATGGCAGCCTGGCAGAGTTCGCCGAGACTCAATGATTCTTCTTCCGCTTTGGCCATGCCGTCAAAGTTGGCGGGCATGTAGGTGTCGTCCAGGCTGGAAACACGGTCGTTAAACTTCTGCTGTCTCTCGACCTGGTCCTCGATTTCGCCGATGGCTTTGTCGAGATTGTCCCATGTGGACTTTTCGTCCACCGTCATGTTGCGGTTTTCAGCCTTCATGGCCGTGAGTATGTCTTCCTGCTGCTTAATCAGTGCAGCTCTTTTTTGCAATAATTCCTGCATGCTATTTTACCTCCTGATATTTGGATTTTTTGGTTTGTAAAGCGTTTTCCAATAAAAAAAGCTGGTCTTTATCCAGCTCATTGGGGTTGTTTTGGGGTGTTGTTTTGGGTGGTTTCGTGCCCGATACTATCAATTTTGGCGGGTTCCGGTACCGGGAGAGATCCATTTTTACACCGTTCATCGTTAAGATTCCGGCATCCAGGCAGGCCGCGACCTGCTTTTCTTCCTTAATCTCGTCCGCAAATCCCAGGTCTTTTGCTTCTTTTGCCGTCAGCCAAGTCTCAGCGTCCATGATTTCGATGATTTTTTCATCAGAAAGCCCGGATTTGCTCTGGTAATTCGCAATGCTGCTCTTCCTGATGTTGTCCAAGTCATCGGCCATCTTGCGGAAGTCGTTGGCATTACCGGCGGCTATTATCCATGGATTATGGATCATCATCATTGCATTTTCTGGCATATAAATGGTATCTCCGACCATGGCGAAATCACTAGCGGCACTGGCGGCAAGCCCGTCGATGTGGACATTCTTTTTTGCCTTGTGCCGTTTCACCATGTTATACATGGCGTGGGCTGCAAAGGGATCCCCACCGTCGGAATTGATGTAGATGTTTAAAACATCAATGTCGCCAAGAGCATCCAATTCCTTTTTAAACGATTGCGGTGTCACCTCATCTCCCCACCAGGTAGAGCTTTCAATAATTCCGTATAACAGCAGTTCGCCGACCTTTGAATCACCCTGATTCCGAAACTGCCAGAATTTATTCTTTGGCATTGCCATCACCTCCTTTAGGTTGTTCAAATTGCTGCCCTTCGACCGGTTCCTGCGAGTTGACTATCTTGATATTTCTCATGTTGCCATTGACAATCAGCTGGTCTGCTTCGGGTTCTTCGCGCGGGTTCATATCGTCCATGGCTCTCCACTCGTTGCCTGTGATTATGCCGTCCTGCCGGCGCAAATGGTTGACGTCCGCTCTGGTCTTACTGTCACCGCGGAGCAACTCTTCCATGTTGAAGCGCACAAACAAACCCTCCATGCGTTCGCGGCGGGTTAGCAGGCGTGTTGTAATGCTTTGCTCCCACCTGACCACCCAAGGCATGATAGTGTGTTTGACATAGTCCAGTTCTTGCTGCTCATTGTTATTGTAGGTGCCGCCCTTGGAGTAGTCCTGTATCATTTTCAGCGGCATGCGATAAATCATGGCAATCTGTCTATCTTGAAACTCACGTGTTGCAAGGAATTCCGCATCGGCCAGAGGCATATCAAGCCGTTTATACTCCGCGCCCTCCTCAAGAATCATTACTTTATGCGCTTTGCCGATGCCCTCATACTTCTCTTTGAGCTCTTTTCGCATGGACTCTTTGTCCTTGATGGCATTCGGGAATGTGATAAAGCCTCCCGCGTTGGCGCCGTTTGAATAGAACCGCGACGCGAATTCTTCTGCGGCCATGCCGAGGCCGATGGCCTCACGCGACATCGATATGGGAGAGTAGCCCACAATGCCGTCGAAGCCAAGGCCGGGAACGTGAAATACTTCGTCAAACTTAAAAACGATTTCTTTCCCGCGGTCGTCGAAGTGGTATTCAATCAATCCATCGGAGTTGCGCTTTGGCTCTATGTTGACCCAGTTTAAGAGCTTCAGTCCGTTCGTTCTGCCTCTACCGTCCCAGCTTTTGTATGCGTAAGCATTGCCTGAGCTCAGGATGTGGCTTTGCATGGTTTCGTCAAATATCATGCTGTGCTGCTCCGGGTTCGGCTGATACATCAGGACGTCATAAAGCGGGTGGTCGTATGCGGGGTCGCTGCCTTTGGAATGGTCGCGAGGATTTCTCCACCGCCGCAGCTCCGTCGGGATCATGCCCATGTCCTCAGATATGATCCGGATGCAGGCATATACTGCATTGAAGCGCATGGCCGTGTCTTCGTTGACTATCACACCGGTTTTAGCCGGTTCGCCGCCGTAAAAGTGGCGGGCGAAGTCGTTTTCGAAGTCTGTGAGCGTATATGCCCGGTTCCGGACGATTAAATTTTGTATTAAACCCATTTATTTGACCCTCCTTTTCGGATAGCCAAACAAAAACAGGCATACTCCGCAAATTATGAACATGGCCGGCGGGTAAATCAGGTAAAGCCCATATCCGAACATGAAAAAACCCGCCAGCATAGCGAGTTCGGATAGCAAATCATATGTGGTATCACGGCTGGGCAGCCGTATTTTAGGCAGCTTTAAATTGATTTTCATAGGCATACCTCCTAAAAGCACAGTATTTTTTCGCCCTCGGGGCGGGTGTCGTAGATGGAAGTTGTGTTAGTAGCACCCGACGCAATTGCATCTTTCCTTGCCGTCCATGACAGTATAGAAGCCATGGCAAGGTCAATTTTATGAGGCGAATCTTTTCTTTCTTTGCGGATAAGCCACAATGCCTTGCCTGTTTCTTCGTCCTTTTGTGGCAATTCATGCCTGTATGAGTTCCCAAGGTGGCGTATTAAATCCGTATTTCCATCATGTGTAATGTCACCGCTGGTTATTGCTGTATCGTAGCTTTCAAGCGCATACGACATGGCTTTTCTACGATTGGTCCACCACTCAATAACTCTGTCATTTCCGAATTCACCAGCCCACTTTGCTATCCATGATTGCCAATACGGAGGATCCGCGTACATTCGCCATACGTTATAACGTTGGAAGGCGGCTTGTACTGCATCGTCGACCTCTTCAGCTGGAACTTGCCAATTTTCCGCGCCGTATGGGCATTCCCACACGCCGAGTACCCATTGGTAGCCGCTTTCAACATGAGTGGCAACCAGTCCCGTTGAGTCGTGGAACTGTGCGCCGTCAAAGCCTAACGTTATTAAATCGCCATCTTTAACCGGGCTTTGTTCGACAATTAATTCCTTCCATCTCCCAACATTAAAAGCCTTCTGACTGGACTTTACCAGACGGTTACACCAGACGCGCTCCCAATAGGCGCGGTCTGTGGTCGGGTCACGCCAGAGTTCCACGATTGAGTCAATGTCGCGCCAGGAAGCGGCGGGACCGGAGGCTTCTATTACAGCCGCCCTTGCCCCTTCTTCGGTTTCCAAGTCGTGTTCGTCTGATGCTTGCCTGTGGAAATAAAAAAGGCGGGAGTCTTTTGTCCTGCCTTCTTTAATGGTTCTTGCATAATCCATGGTGGACTCTGCTACAGAACCGGCCCCAAGCTCCGGGGCCGTTGTGACCTCCAGTGCCCAAGCATCAGATAGTTTTCTTTTGGGCAGGTTCGCCATCATGGTTTGGTGGGCCTTGATGAGTTTTGGGCTTGTCCACCAGTGAGTTTCGTCAGCCACCTGAAATGTCGTTCTTGCGCCGTCCCTTGCGCTGGGGCTGGAAGAAAGAGACACGGCTTTTCCATCCCCATTGCGGCGCATGATCCGCTCAATGCCAATGTCAAAATCATCCCGGATCGGGCTTTCTTCAAGGATTGCCTTTAACGCCCCGTAAGCCAATTCGTCAGATTGTTCTTCGGTATATGCCACTAATGGTATGTATGGATCTGTTACCGGCCCGCCTATTGGATTGCCTTTTTTATCAAATCCCACACACCGGACAGGAGCCTCGGGGTGAAGCTCACATGCTGCAATCCATGCCGCAAATTCTGTTTTTGCAAGTCCTTTTGCAAGGCTGATACCCACGCGTTTGAAGCGGCGGCGGCCTGCAAGTGCATGTCCTTGTGGGTACACCTCATACATTCGCCAGATTAGCGCCCGCTTTTCGTCGTCAATTACCGCGGGCTGCCCGCGCAGGTCACCGGGGCCAAATACTAAATTCTCCTCTATAAAATCACAAACTAAAGGCCCTAGTGTTGGCCAAGGCTCTTTGTCAAACGGAACCATTAAAACACTCATTCAACCACCCCTAATATTCCCCTTGGGTCGGCTTTGTGCGGATGGGTATTTTGTTGAGGTGGTTTTCGCTTCTTCTCAGCTTCCTCGCCACGCATAACTTCCCACTGTAAGCGGCTGCGATCAATAGGAGATAAGCCGAATCGTGCTTCTTGAAGCCTAACTTCCCCCAGCAGTTCCTTTGCGTTTTTTGCTGCAGGGTTTTGATAGTAGTTGTCAATCAGGATCGCGAGTCTTGCAAGCCCATCTATATCTGTGGGCAGGTATTCCCCGGCCATTGGAGATTCCCATACTCGCCTCCACCATTTTCTTGTCAGCTTGTGGAATTTACGCTTATCTGGATTCTGAAGCGACGGAACTTTCTTTTTGGTGTCTGATGTGTTTTCAGGGGACGGCAAGGTTACCGCTCCTGCTTTTTTATTTCGGCGCTGTCTTAAATTTGCTGGCTTTGGCGCTGGTCCTGGCATAACCTTACCTCCCTTCAAAAAAACTTCCCTATCTCGTACAGAGAAAAAGCGTAC
>JALOAP010000035.1 GCA_023228745.1 Dehalococcoidia bacterium
TGCATGATGTATAACAGTTGACGGTATGGCCAGTAAGGGATTGTCCCGACAAGGGAGACCTTTGGCTAGGGCGATTTCCTATCAAGGTGCACGAAAGTTTATTAGATGCTGAAACGCTGAAACCCGCACTAACTCGGCAATAAAATATACCGCCTGTTATGCACTGGCGGTTCTTGTCTGTCCGTAGGTTCCTGTCAAATTGCACTTTCATATTAAACTTGTCATTCGTTTCGTTTCATTTTCTTTTCTGTCTGTGTCGCCCGTGTGTTGGCGTGTTTTAATTTTTTTTCTTTTTAAGCGTGGGAGAAAAATTTTGAAATTCTTCTCTTGGGCTGGCTTTGCAAGCTCTTTGACAAAGCTTTGGTTGAAGAGTTGGCTCGCGGGGCTTTGGCAATGTGCTTGCAAATGCGCTGGCTTATTCAATTTTAGTCTGACTGTTTATTTTATCTACTAACTGCTTCAATGTTTTCGTTGTCTTTTTATCCACATTGAAGATTGCTTGTTTAACTAGCAAATATTTCCATTCAAAACCTGTCTGTTCTGTTACTGCTTTGCACCAGCGTTCTATCGCTTTATTCTTGTTGTCAAGATCAGGATATTCACGTCCTTTGGTTTCTAAAATCCAGAGTACCTTCTTCTTTCCGACTAATTGTACTGCTACAAAATCAGGAAAGTAATAGCGGATTGCACCAGAATTTGACAAGTAATCAATTCGGAAAATATCAGCTAATGCTGCAAATGCTTCAATGTCTGTTGCATTGTCAAGAAATTCAGCAAATTCAGCCTCAAATGGATTATAAGTAGCTACAAAATTAAACACAGTTTTCTTCAATCTTATGTGACCCCGCCTCCAAGTGAATTTTGGTGTATCTGATAGCTTGATGCTTTTTCCTTTGACTTTTACTTGCTTTTTCTCAACTGTGGCTTTCCCTATTTCTTTTGCCAAGAGTTCGATGATAGCCTCCTGAATAGAGAGTTCTCGCAGGACTTTCCTTAATTCTTCCTTTTCGATATCATCAATTTTAACCTCAAAGCATTTATTCAGAATGTAATCTTCACAAATCGGGTAAACAAACTGAAAGCAATCAGTCAAGCCTGCTTTCTTCATTACCTGCGAAACAATATATGAAGTAAGGTCCCTGCCTAATTCGAGAAACGCAGATTCAACAGCAGTCTGATGAACTTCAACGCCAAGGTTCATCACTTCCATTTTTAAAAGCGTTTTCCTGTCTTCGCTTAATTTTGAAGATGAAAACAGTGAAGGAAATTTCTTGCCGTCAATTCCTGAAAGATTCTTATATGCCCTGGTATATGAAAAGTCAGTAGCCGGAATCTCGATGTCATAAGGTAATCTCTTTTTCTCGGGTGCAATGGTAACAGGAAGTGGTGGCGGTGTTTTGGTTATGTTAATGCCAACTCCTTCGATCTCTAATTGTTTGACAATCTTCTCAAAGTTTTCATTACCGATTACCTCCAGCGTTTGGGTGCGATCAGGACTGATATCTCTCATCAAACGTAAACCTCTGCCTATTGCCTGCTCCGGAAGTATTGCAGAATCAAAAGCTCGCAAGCCTAAAACAATGGTTACGTTCTGAACATCCCAGCCCTCACGAAGCATCAGAACACTAACAATTACCTTGATTTTGTTTTTTGAATTATCAACATCACGGGCTTCTTCCCGCAAACTTTCCAAATCACTTTTTTTGACATCACCTGAATTGTCAGTGTGAATAACCATGATTTCATCTTTATCAATTCCGTAGGTTGCTCCTCTTCGGGCAATTGATTCGGCAATTTTATCAGCAAAGGCATTTTTTTCAGCCATGATAAAAAGCACAGGTTTCTTTTTCACACCTTTATATGCCTCGTTGTGTTCTTTCCAACGGGCAAGGGAAGCTGAAATCCAATCACCATATTTCTGAACCACATTGTCTTTTGTGATTTTTTCCGGGTCTTTCTTATTTACTGAGTGAACTATTAAAGGAACTTTTACAATGCGGTCTTCTACTGCCTGTGCTAATGGATAATCACAAATGATCCATGGGTAATAAGTGTTTTCGGGAGTTTTTGGGGTTGCAGAAAAATCAACCCACATCTTTAATCCGCCCGGTAAGTTTTTGTGAATAGCAAGCAAACTTTCATTCCATTTTAATTCATCATCGTGCACATGGTGTGCCTCATCATTCATCACCAACAGATTGTCGAGTTCTTTAATTCTTTCAAGCAAAGTTTGTGGAGATTTTCCCGGGTCAGTTTGCGGTTTACGGCCAAGAATGGCTTCTATGATTGTATTCGGGTTAAATTCTTTAGTGCGGCTTTCGTAAAGCTGATGAATATTATTAAGAATGAAGTTGTTCTCGGCTGCCAATGGGCTTTCATCATTTCGGAGTTTGATATTCAATTTCCACTTTGATTTCCATGAGCCCGGAATAAAAGGAAGCTTTTCAAATATCTCTCCGTTTTTGAAATCTTTTGCCAAACGTTCGTAAACTATCACATTGGGCGCAACGAGCAGAAAGTTATTGGCATAGCGCCTGTCTTTTTCTCTTAAGCGATTGAAATAACTCCAAACCACCACGAACGCCATTACAAAGGTTTTTCCTGAACCCGTTGCCATCTTAACAGCATACCGCAACAAGTCTTTTTCCGGCAACTCCTGCTCGCCTTCCTGGTCTTTTTCGGGGAAATATCTTTTTACTTTTCGTTTGCCTTCTAAATCTTCACTGAATTCAACGGTTGAAGCAAACAGATTTCCACTAAACTTTTCATGGTACTTTTGGATAAGCGGAATTACATCAGTGAACTTTTTTATTTCATAAAGATAAATGATGGTTTCTACAGCTTCGCGCTGGCAGAAATAGAAATGGAATGGTTCGTTGCCAAATACCGGAGGGTGCGACTGATCGAACCAAAATGCCAGCAATTCCTGAGATGTAGTTGTAGCTCCCGGATAACCGTCATTTCTCCATTTATCAATTTCCGAACGGAGTTTATTCACCAGAAGCATCTTACTTGGCCTGCGACCTGGAACCAATTCATATTCGTTGGCCGTTTTCTTTTTCAGATAACTTATTGGTACTTCCCACGGGTTGCGGTCTTCGATGTAAGGAAGTGTTTTATCGTATTGAACTATTGATTGTGGCATGGCTATTTCACTTTTATTTCATAAACCTGAGAGGTGTCAATTCCGAAAATATCAATGATTTTCACAAAGATTTTGTAAGTGCCCGCTTTCGGGTACTCATAGTCAGCAACAAGCCGGAGTTTGCGTTCCTGCTTGGTGCGGTAGCTGGTCCATCCGTTGTTGAAAGTGTCGTTTTGAAATTCAAAATCAACAGCCCAGTAATCAATCCAGTCGCTCCATTTTTTAATGCTTTCTTTTACATCAGGAGGAATTAAATCGGTATGAGGTATTACAAAATCTTCCAGTTTAACTTTTGCTTTAAGTCCTTTGCTTTCAATTTCTGTTTTGAAGTAAGCCAGTTCAAAAAACTTCACATCGCCTTTGCCGGATGACTGCGGGTCAATAGCATCCATAGGAATAATGCGTAATTTGAGCCGAACAGCCATTTGTTTTGCTACTTCCTGTATGGCATCGTTTAAGCCCATTTCCCATTCCCAGCCCAAAACATGAAGTTCCTTTAATCCCATTTCTTTCGTGTCTTTTAAAGCATCTGTTACCTCTTGTATAGTAACAGGAGCATCCACAGCACCAATATAAACCAGGGCATTGCCTTTCTTGCCGTGTATATGCGATGAACCGGTAATAGGTTCGGCTCCATAAAGTTTTAAAATGAAAGCAAGGTATTCATACAATGCCTGTTTTTCATCCTTTTTCCCAAATGCCTTTATCTGCCAAAATTGACGTTCGTATTTACCAAGATTAAGAATTTCAAATGGTCTAACTTTCTTACCATATTTTTTTCCTTCATCGGTTAAATTCTTGCTGTGCTCTATTTCTAATAAGCGTTTGCGGGTGATATGAATGGAATAACGTCCGAGATCTACTCCAATCCAGCGTCTAGCTAATTTCTCTGCAACAGCACATGTAGTACCGCTACCACAGAAGAAATCAGCTACTAAATCACCTTCATCAGAGCAGGCTTCAATTATCTTTTTTACCAAAGCTTCTGGTTTTTGAGTTGGATAATATACTCTTTCATTATTTGTTGATTTAAGAGGATAAATATCTGTCCAAACATCAACAGGATTAACAAAAGAATACCACATACCCTTTTCATCATCATAGAATTCTTCATAATGCTCACCATAATCATATTTCTTTAAATGATAAGATATTTCTTTTATAAGATTAAATATTCGCTTATTACTTTTCTGATAAAATAAGATATTATCATGTTTTCGAGCCCAAAATTCCTTCGAATTACCTGCGGTTCTGTATGCCCAGATTAACTCATTCACAAGGTTATCTTGACCAAATATTTCATCACAAATTAATCTAAATTGAGAAATAGCCCGATAATCAGCATGAATAAAAATTGCCCCTTTAGGAGAAAGCAAATCATTCATTAATTGCAATCTTTCGTACATCATAGTTATTAAGCTTTCAAATCCATTTCCCCATGTATCGCGATATGCTTTTTCTTCTAAAACAGAATGTTCTTTGTGAATTGATTCGCCTTTATCCCCGACAAGTACATCTAAGGTAAAATCAGCACCTGTAGCAAAAGGTGGGTCAATGTAAATAAGGTCAATTTTACCTGCAAACTTTTCAAGAAGACTGCTCATAACAAATTTATTGTCGCCCCAGATGAGTTTATTTTTCCAGCCGTCCTCAAAGGTGCTGCCTTCATCGCCTTTCCAGATATCAAAAAGAGTTGTTTGTATAGGTACTTCATCACCTTTTTCAATCCTTGGCTCATTAATGCTTTCCACAATTTGAAAAGGAAAGGGACCGGGTTTTTCAACGGGTACAAGTTTGCCTTCATCATCGTATTTGCCACGCCAAACGAGTTCGGTTTTTTTAATTTCAATTTTGCTCATATTGTTACATTATTTAGTTTCAACTCTGCAAAAGTGTTTGAAGTCACATTCCTTGCACACTTTTGTTTTATCGGGTTTGGTTTTAATTTCAAAATCTTTGTTTATAATACATTTTGCTACCGTATCAAAGTGTTTGCCTGCTGCTTCAACCAATTTTTCATCATAATTAATTTCCATCAGTGCATCTTTACGGTTGTCTTCGGCTGTCCAGTAAATGTATAATCTTTCAGGGTCTTTTTGGTAGCGTTCTTTCAGAATATGTGCATACACATGAAGTTGATAGCGATATTTCTCCAAAACAGCATCATTCTTCACAGGACGTGGCTGGCTTTTAAAATCCAAAACTTCAAGCTTATCATCTTTTCCTAATAAAAGATCAACCTTGCCATTAATAATGTAGTCGTCCTTTTCATAGGACACATCAATTTCGGTTTCAATTACTCTGTTAAGCAAATCTTTGTTATTTATGAAATAATTTAAACAGTGTCTTAAAGCCCCTTGCTTTGGCAAGATTCCAAGAGGTCTATAACCATTTGCAAGAAGCCCTTTATAGTTATTTTCAAAATCTTCGGAAATGATTTTCTCCATCACTTTTTCACCATCCAGGATTCTCCGATGAAGGTCTTCAATGGTTTGGTGAACCAGAGTACCAAATAACAACTGCCCGGAACGGCTCGGTGTAAATTCGTATTCCTTGTAAAACAGGTATTGCCTTGGACAGGTTTCGTAAATATTGATATGCGATGTGAGGGACAATGATTTTTTAGGAACATAGGGGTCTTTTGATTCAAATCGCTGTGCTTTCAGGGTTTCCTTTTTAACGTGAGGCCATTGGTCAAGCCCCTCCCAAACAGAATCAAAAATATCCTTTGGTTCTCCACTGCTTGACAGTACCAGAATTTTCTGAGGTCTTGAGAAAGCTACATAAAACAGGCGTGCATGGTCAAACTGAGTAATCCGGTTTTCCGGCTCAAATACTGCCCTTGTATAAAAGGGTGAAAGGAAACGGTCGGTTTGCTTATTCACGCTATACTGTTTATCCAAAGAACTAACAACCACAACAGGAAATTCAAGACCTTTAGACTGATGGATGGTCATAATCTGAACATAACCCTTTGGAATAGGATTGTTTTCATCTTCATACTCGTTCTGTCCTGTATTAAAAAGAAGATTAAAAAAACTGTTGAAAAGGCGGTATTTGGCGGCAACCTTATTCTTTGCATTAATAAGCGGAATATGATAATAAGTCATATATGAGCTGACAAGAGAAGAAAACTGCGATAGGTTTCTGGCAGCATTTTCATCTTTTAAATATTCGCTGAACGGAGCATAAGCAAAAAGTTGGTAAGGGATATCGGAAGGTAGTTCATCAAGACTTTCTTTGTCTTTTAAAATATTTATTTTTTCGTTCATCAGCCGGATATATGCTCCCAAAGGTTTTAAAGCATATTTGCCCAGAAGCTGGATTCCTTCGTTTATAATTTCCTTGTGTGAGTAATTATCAAGGTCACTGCCAACAAACTCGAATATCAAGGCATAGCAAGCAATTAAAAGTTTAATTTCTTCATTTTCGAAATATGCTTTTGCCCGAGGACAAAATGCTTTTATGTTCTTATTGTTTAGTGCGGTAATGAATGGCTCGCTGTGTTCTAATTTCACACTTCGCAATAACAAGGCAACATCACTGGGGTCGTTTATTACTTTATTTTTTAGTAAATACTCTATCATGTCAGCAAAACGTTCGGCTTCAGCTCTTGCAGTATCGGCCCAAATACAAAACACAGCTGGGTAGTCAGGTGAGACTGTTGAGTTTGCAGGAATTACTTCTTTGCCAGGATACCGGAAAGGAACTTTACCTTTCGGATTTGTCCAGTCAATCTGCTGCATGAATGCATTGTAATGTTCAATAATAGTTTCATGGGAGCGGAAGTTTTCAAGTAATTTTATTCTTCTGCATTTTTTAAAATGTGTTTCAAATTCAAGAATATTACGAACTGTAGCTCCTCTGAACCGATATAATGCCTGGTCTTCATCTCCGACAACTGTTATGTTATTATGCGGTTTGACCAGCGTTAAAGCAATTTGCTCCTGTATGAAATTTGTATCCTGATACTCGTCAATGAGCATGTATTTGATTGTACCGGCAATTTTATCTCTGGTTGTTTTATTCTGCAGCAGGTCATAGAAAATCCTTTGTTGGAAGGAAAAATCAACACGATTATTTTCAAACATCAGGTTACGATAACTTTTGTAGGATTCTCCAAGTTGTTGCAAGAAATCATCTGAGGAGTCTGTTAAATCATCAGGGTCAATAATCTCTTCAGTAATCTTATCATAAAAATTTTTGATGCGACCAATCGTATCCCATTTGCCTTTCCATCTGCCGAAATATTTCTCTCTATCATGAAAAGGTTCAATAATGGTTTCAAAATGCTCATTAATAAACAGAGAGCAAGTAAGATCGTCAAGTACGGTATAGTTTTTCTTGAGAGGTGTTTGTTTAATAAAAGTATTGTTAAAGCTGTCGCAGATACCGTGAATCGTGCCGGTAATTAGTTCATGCAGGTTTATTTTTTCGCCTAATCTTTTAGAAAATAAACTTAATCGGTCACGCAATTCAAAAGCTGATTTTTCAGTAAAAGTAGTCAGTACAATTTCTGATGGCTTTGCTTTTCCTGAAAGAATCAAATACAAAGTCCTTAAAACAAGAGTGTAGGTTTTTCCGGTGCCCGGACCGGCAATAATTAATGTTGGTCCATCAGTTTCAAAAACTGCCTTTTGCTTCTCTTTATCAGAGCCAAGTCCAAAAGTTTCGATAAATTTAGTTTGCAGTTCTGTCATAATTAAAGGAGCTTATTTTCTTTGAAACTGAAATACTTGTCTTCGGCTACTATGATGTGGTCATAAATTGATATATTCAGAACTCTTGCAGGAATTTCAATTGCTTTTGTAATGGAGATGTCTTGTTCTGATGCCTGAGGATTTCCGTTTGGATGATTATGCAGCAGTAAAAGTGAACTGGCTCCGTTTTTCATCGCTTTTTCAATCACTTGTTTTGGATAAACAGGAGTTTTGTCAGACAGCCCTTTTGAAATCAGGTTTTCTTTTATTATAGCCTGTTTGCTGTCAAGGGAAATTATCCAGAATTCCTCGTTCGGCTGAAATCCAAGTTTTGCTTTACAGTAGCTGATTAATTCTTCTTTTGACTGTGTTACAGGTAATTGCTCAGCTTGCTGCTTATAATAGAGCAGAGAAACCTCTTTAATGAATTTACGAAGTGCAAGAGCTTTATCTTTGAAAAAAGGAATCTGACTTAATTCTTTCTCATCAGCATCAAAAAAACCTTTAACTGAACCGAATTTATCTATTGCTACTTTTGCTGCTGGCTTTACATCTTTTTGAGGAATTACGAATGTGAGAAATAACTCAATTATTTCATAGGGCTGTAAACCGCTTATTCCTTGCTGAATAAAACGATCTCTTAACCTGCTCCGATGGGCAATGTAATGAGGTTTATCTGTATTGCTTTTATTAGTCATAAATTAATCTTCACTATGCAATTTGATTTTCATAACTGCATTTTCTTTGTGGGAAAGCAAGATTGCACTCTTTGACAAAGCTTTGGTTTCAGCGTTGGCTTGTGGGGCTTTGGCAATGTGTGCAATGTGGGTCGGCAATTTCAAAATTTTTGTGCGGTGGGTCAAAAAATTAAAACACTTTTGGGTCGGCAATGAGTGTCGGGTTATTTGTTTGTCAGTTTCGTTTTTCATTTCAAGTTTAATATTCCATTTTCATTGTCAATTTGCTGTGTCGTTGTTTTTTTCCGCTTGTGCATAACGTATTTTTCACGCAATAATATTGCGTATAATGGTTTAAATGTATAAAATAGATGCGTGATAACCTAAATATATAGGGGTATTGATATGAAACGCAACGAGTTGATCGTGAAATTCCAAAAAGAGCTGACGATCCGCAACTACAGTCCGAATACCCAGCGAGCATATTTAAGCGGGCTACAGCGTTTTCTGGAGTTTTACGATCGGAATCATCCGGATTCGATTTCCGGGGATTTTCTGAAGAATTATCTGCTTTTTCTGAAAGAGGATCGTCATTATTCATACTCGTCATTGAAACACGCCCTGGCAACGCTCCGTTTTTTATATGAGATTGTTCTCGACCAAAAAGTCAATTTCGACTTCGATCTGAAAATCAGAAAAACTTATCCATTGCCGGAAGTGCTGTCCGTTCCGGAAGTCAGGAGCCTTTTTGAGAAAACTCTGAATCTGAAGCACAAGACGATCCTGATGACAATCTATGCCTGCGGTTTGCGAATTTCCGAAGCCGTCAATTTGCGGGTCAGCGACATAGATTCGGAAAGGATGTTGGTGCGGATTGCGCAGGGTAAGGGACGCAAGGACCGCCTGGTGATTTTGCCGGCAAATCTGTTGATTGTGCTGAGGCGCTATTGCCATGAATATCATCCGGAAGAATTTCTTTTCGAAGGGACGAAAGGCGGTCAATATTCCACGCGCAGTATTCAGGCGCTATTCAGGCGGGCTGTCAAATATGCGAAAATCCGGAAGAAGGTTTCAGTTCACTCCCTGCGGCATAGTTTTGCCACCCATCTGTTGGATCAGGGTACGGATATTCGCTACATTCAGGAATTGCTCGGGCATAAGCATCTTTCCACGACCCAGATTTACACTCATATCAGCAATTATAATCTGCAGAAAATCAAAAGTCCGTTCGATGCAAATGAGTTTCAATCGCTCGTTTAGCTAATAACCGGGAATAGTGCGCGAATAATTACCATTTTTTTCAGCTAAAGATGACCATCGTTTCAGTCGCATCTGAGAACTAAACTGAACATAATTATCAATCCCCAATTTAAGTGTCTGAAGGCTTCCTGACAGGGCTGATTTTCATGCAGTTCAAGTGTAATCATTCAAACAGTTTCAGATCGACGGCTTCGCCCAATATTTTATGTCCCATCTGGCTCGGATGCAGGTAGTCGCCGTCGTGCAATCCGTCCCTGATATTCGAAGGCTCGGCGGGATTGCGCGTTGCCTGATCGAGATCGATCACCGCATCGAAGCGCCCGCTGGCGCGAATCCATTCGTTGACCATAGTGCGAGCCTTTTCACGAAAGTCCTTATAGTAAAATGATTTTCCAATAGGGGTAATAGTCGCACCGTAAACCAGCAGACCGGCGGCGTGCGCGTCGTCAATGATTTTACCGAAAGCCTGTATCAGATCCTGAGCAACCTGCATAGCCGCCGGCTCGTCGGGAGTCTGACCGATATCATTTACCCCTTCGAAAACGATCAGCCAGCGCACTCCGAACTGTCTGAGAACATCACGCTCAAAGCGCTCTAGTGCGGAAGGCCCGAGGCATTCGCGCAGGACGCAATTGCCGCCAATCCCCAGGTTGAGAACGCCCACCTGTTGGGTAGCGGGATTGTTCAGCAGACGCTCGGCCAGAATATCCGGCCAGCGATTCTGCTGGTTGGTGCCACTGCCCCGTCCGTCGGTGATAGAATTGCCGAGAATCGCAATCGCCGCCGCGGATGGTGGCGCTTTGACATCAATCCCGTTAATGATATACCAGTGATCGGTCTTGATCGAACCTTTAAAATCAATTGACGAAATCTGATTGCCGGCGAGCAGGTAGGAGGTAGTGCGCGAGCCAGGATGACCGGTCACGTCCGGTGAAGTCTGACCAAAGTAAATTGTGATCGCAAGTTGCATACGCGGTCGCAGAGCGAAAGCGATCGGATCGGAAGTAATCGCGCCTCCCGGTTGCATGGTGACTGTCGATATTTTGTTGAATTTCAATTCCTTGATTGTATCCGCGTCGATTATGCCGCCGCCTGTTGAAACGGCGATCTGGACCGCTTTCATTGTCACCGGACCGGAGCTGAACTCATTCGAGAATTTCAACCGCAGAGTGTCACCGCCAATTGAAACGCAAACCACCTGCCGCAAAGTGTTATTACTAAGACCCGGTTTGGGCGGCAGATTATGCGGCTCCACCAATTGCGGCGCAGTGCTCCAGGTGCCAACCCAGACCTCCTCTGAGTTTTTCGGTTTGGACTTTCCCATCACATTGGAAGTAACAAACGCGAAAATAATAAATGTACCCAACAATATTCTCCGCATCAGGCGCGCTGAGAATGGAGAGTGGAAAGTGTAATTAGGCAAATTAGTCGTTTCGTAAATCATGGTAAATCGTCCTATGTTTTTGTTGATGATTGAATTTTAATTACAGGTTCTTACCAAGCCCGCCACATCGCACCGGCGGTGTAGCCTAAATCTATCCCGGCAAGCTAGATCCCACAACCTGCGTCATAACAATTTTTTCGGGCTCCTTCAATCCCATAACTTTATGCAGTTTTTCCCGGTTGACCAAGCCAAGTACGACGGTATTCAATTTCGCCGCCGCACAGTACAGGTAAACATTCTGACTAATGAAACCGGCATCCACGCCCGATATAAACCAGCGCTGGTAATTATTCCTGAAAAAGATACTCGTCATTCGGGAATAATCGGTAACGTAAATGAGCCCGAGCGGAGCGGAATGCATCATTTTTTGAGTGCCGCTATTCGCGCGGATGTCCTTAGTCAGAATCTGTACCAATTGGTGTTCTTTTTCAGCAAAAAGGAAAAGACCATCCTGCCTGGCGACATATATTTTGATTTCCTGCGAATTACAGGCTGACGGAGCGGTTCTTTTACTTTTGCTTTGTTTTGTTTCTGGTTTGGTAATTCCGCAGGCCGCCCAGAGCAGATTTGAGATATCCTGTTCAGAAAGAGGTTTATCCGACCACTTCCTTTTTGAACGGCGTTCCGCGAGAGCTTGCATCAGCGGGAAGGTGAGGTCTTTTCGAGGTGCGGGTAATTTTATCGAGTATCCCATAAATCAATTTGGATTATAATTTGATACATTACTTGTATAATTGCGGTGGAGAAGAATGGGGCTGATTTTTTCTTTTCCGGAATCGCATATTACTCATTATTCAAGGAGTTTGAAGGCTTTCTCTTTCGCAAGTCGGGCGGACATCACCAGTTCGCGGATTTCGGTCGGCAATTGAGCGTTTTGCCAATTTCGTTCGGCTTCGATTGATTGACCGGCGAGTTGCCTGGCTTTCAGGGCATAGAGAGCCGGACCGAGCGCATGGTCTGCCATGTGAGCCGTTGCAACGGCATGACCGACCGCCCGGGCGACCGCGACGGAGACCGGATTGATGGATGCCCTGGCAACCGCAATTGCAGCAAAAGCCGCCTGGCGGGCTTCTCCCACTGTCGCCTTGCCGCGTTGCCATTTACGGGCTATCTCTAAAGCCTGCTCAAGGAGCGGATCAGTCTTATCACCATAGAGTGGCAAAATATGCCGGGCGCAAACGCAAGCCCATTGCATCAGCTGGCGGTGTTGTTCCTTTTTAAGAGGACCGCCGCGGTGTTCGGCTACGAAACGTTTATCGCGCATTTATAAATCTAAATTCAATCGGCGATATCGTACTCGACGTCGAATCCGAGAGTTTTAATCGGACACAGCTGTTTGCCGAGGGAAGTCTCGATGTCTATATCCGAAAACCGTATTTTACCGGTTTCGGCAGGTACGATATTGTTACTGTACATAAGCCCAAAAGTGCCTGATTGACCGGGATCCAAATTGAAAATTACAGATATTGTAAAGCCGATGATATCATCGGCGACCCGTCCGAATCCGCCACCGGCTTCGGCGGTGGAAGATTTCCCGAAAGTGCTTAAACCGATATCGCCATTTAGAAAATGGCTGTCCAGATCCCGGGTAAATTTGATTGTTATATGTGATAAAGTGTCACTGGAGGGGCCAATTCCGGCGTCGCCAAATACCCAGAAGAAAATATTTTCCTGGCGGGTGTCAAACAGTGCGATTGTATAGGTATGTTTAGTCGGGTTGGTCGGATCGGATGGATCGACATTGACTTTATCATAAATGAATTTCCAGTTCGCCTCACCCTCTTTTTTAATAATGACATCCTTATCCCGGTAATTTCCCGAATTGTTGCAATACCATCTGATACGGAAATCCTCGAGCTTGAACTCATAATAGACTATCTGCGAGATCATTCCCCAAAAACGGTCGTCCTTGCCAACATCCAGAGTGTCCAGAGTTATCATAGTCGGATTATCCAGACTAACCACCATTGGATTGTCGGTCGATTCATTATAGGCGACAATCGCATTGGCTGAATACTCCTCGTATTGTTCCTGATCGATCGGCACAAACTGATAACCAGTCAACTGCTCGGCAGTTGCATTCTCCATAATTGCCTGGGCGTCAGCCTTACTCGGGAAAATGACTTTCGATAGAGCAACGATGGCTTCATCCGGTCCGATATAATTCGCAGTACCGTTATTGATTTTGGATAGAATCCTAGCCGATTCAGTGCAGTAATTAATCCGGGCGACTGGCTGTCCGCCTCCTCTTTTAATCTGATATTGAACCCCTTCGAAATCATATTTCTTCTCACAGTTTGTCAGCGTGACAAGGGCAATCACCATAAACAAATTAAGGATTTCTCTGAAGGTGTTTTTCAAAGTTGAAAATGCGTTAGAAGCCGGCATAAGCCCTCCTTCTTTTTGGAATAATTTTGAAATTTTCAAAATTGATCAAGCCATGATATTATAAAGCATGCAAATCAAGCATCATAGTAAAGTGTTTGTTTAAAGAACAGCTGAATTTATCTGGTATTTTATCTCATTTCAAAGCCGTTTCTTTTCAGGAAAAACGGGGTTGTAGTTGTTACCCTCGACGCTTTCGGTGGGAATATCCGAGTGATCATGAGCATTTTCATTTTTCTGGCTACCCGATTCCGGTAACCGATATTTAAAAATACTTAAGCGTACTTATTTAAGGCTTAGCTTTCGTCGTCCTTCTTGATTTCCACTTTGAATCCGCCAGCCCGGTATTTTTTGGGTA
>JALOAP010000036.1 GCA_023228745.1 Dehalococcoidia bacterium
GCGTCGCCTGGCCCTTCACGGTCATTGCGATTTCCGGGTGGCCAATCGAACGCGTGAACGGGTCGATGCCGTCGGAGAGGCGTGCCCCTTCGCCCGTGCGGTAGGTTAGCTCTTCCACGAAGCGGGCCATGCCCTCCATGTCGCCCCACTCGAGCCCGTTGCCCTCAGGCAGGTAGCCGCGCTGTGTCGCTTCCATGTAGGCGGAGCACGCCTGGCCGGTCTCGATCGCATCGAGGCCCCAGTCGTTCGTCCGATCGATGAGCCAGGCCACGAAGTTGATGTCGTCGACGCCGCAATTCGCGCCCATCGACCACGCTGGCTCGTATTCGACCGACTCCATCTTCACCTTCCACGGCCCGTCCGTGATTTCCACTTCCTTCTTGCAGGCCACCGGGCAGGCGTGGCAGGTCGGGTCCTCAATGAGGATGTTCTCCTTCACGTACTCACCGCTGATCAGCTCCGCGCGGTCGCCGAAGGAGGTCTCCTGGCTGTTGTGCGCGCCAAGCGCCCCGATCGTGTTCGTGATGTTCATCAGGACGTTCGTGCCATAGACCGAGAGGCCGCCCTTACGCGGCGAAGTGAGAGCCGCTTCGTCCATGATCTTGGCCAGCGCCACAGACCGTGCGCTCTTCCACGCCTCCCGGTCGATGGGGTGCGGATAGTTGCGTGTGGCCTTCACCACGACCGCCTTCAGCCGCTTGGAACCACCGACCGCCCCCGTGCCACCCCGGCCCGCAGCGCGCTCGTTCTCGTTCAGCCACGCGGAGAAGCGCACCTGGTTCTCGCCCGCCTGGCCGATGGCCATCACGCTGATGTTGTCGGCCCCGTGGCGCTCCTTCATGGTCGCGATCGTCTCGTGGATGCCGAGCCCCCAGATGTCCGTCGCGTCCCGCAGCTCGACCGTCTCATTCGTCACGAGGGCGTAGACGGGCGTTTCCGACTTACCACTGAAGACGAGACCATCGAAGCCAGCCCAGCGCAGCCGTGCTGCGCTCCAACCACCCATGTGGCTATCGGTCACCGTACCCGTCAGCGGGCTCTTGGTGACAAAGGCGAGGCGGCCGCTCATCGACGCTTCGGAGCCGGTCAGCGGGCCATTCATCAGGCAGAGGATGTTCTCCGGGCCAAGCGGATCGACGCCCGGGCCGTTTTCGAACACGTACCGGACCCCGAGCCCCCGGGCGCCGATATACTTCCGCGCCCAGTCCTCCGGGATGGGCCGGTATTCCACTGCGCCAGACGTGAGATCGATATGACCAACGCGGCCCGCATAGCCCCCTAGCGCCATTTCGCGCCTCCAGCATCTCTCGACGGAGAGGTAGTCAGGCCCGCAGACTACTCCAAATGTCAATATGCTGGGCATAGCAGAACGGTGTCCCGGTGTGGCGGGAGTGCTGGGTGCGCACTGCCCAGTGCGCCCGGCTTCCGGCTACCGGCTACCGGCTACCGGCTACTGACTAATGAACTCCACCCAGTTCCCGTCCGGGTCTTCGACCATGCCGATGCTCACACCGGGCCGAATCTCCCGCTCGGTGATGACGACGCGGTAGCCGGCGGCTTCGCACGCCTTCAACATCTCCCCCAGGTTCGAAACGGAGATGGTCCAGTAGCGGTAGCCGTAGGCGCCCTGGATCCCGCCAGCCGGCGCCGCGGCCGGCAGTTCCGCCGCCGGCACCACGAGCTTGATGAGACTCGTCCCGCACATCAGCCGCTCCATCGTCCCGCCGCCGCCCGGGAGTGGCATCGTGCCGACGTGCTCGAAGCCGAGCGTGTCCCGGTAGAACGCGAGCGCCTTCGCGCCGTCGCGCACCACGATACCGAGGTCGATTGAATCCTTCGTGAGCTGTACTCCCATGTCCTGTCCCTCCTGCTTCAGCGCGCGAGTTTGCCCAGGGCAAACGCGGCACGTTCGACGCTGTAGAAAACCGCCAGGCCCCGCGCGATCAGGTCGTCGCGGACGCTATCGATGAGCTCGCGGTGCTCCGGGTTCGGTGTCTCCGTCGGGCCGAGCACGACAGCCACCGGCTTCGCCGATGCCTGCACGACGCCAGCGAGGCGGTTGCACGCGTGACGCAGCCGCTCGCCCGCATCCGGGCGGCCCAGGAACCAGTCTTCGCCGATGTTCGCGATGGCAACGTCGTAGGCGTCGCTCTGCAGCATGAACTCGAGCAGGCCATTCGAAGACACACCGCTGCCGGCAAGGATCGACTGGTCGACCGGGTTGCCCACCCAGTCGGCGAGCATCGGCGCCCGCTCGCGCACCTTTTCGCGCACATCGCCGGGCAGGGGAACGACCTCGAGGCCGTTCTCTTCGCAGGCGTCGGCCGATTGCACGCTCCGGCCACCTCCACCACCGACGACCGCAATTCGGCGGCCGTCGAACCCGGGCAGCAGCGCGGCAGCCACCATCAGGTCGAGCAACTGCTCCTGGTTGCGCACCTCGATCGCGCCGGCCTGGCGGATGACCGTCGACCAGAGTTCCGCGGCGCCTGCGAGCGCGGCCGTGTGCGACACCGCTGAGCGAGCACCCGCGGTGGTACGGCCTGCCTTGTGGATGATGACCGGCTTCTTCGCCGCTGCCGCACGAAGCCCCTCGAAGAACCCACGCCCGTCGGGGACACCTTCGACGTAGGCGCCGATGGCCTTCGTTTCGTCGTCGTCGGCGAGCCAGCGGAGCATTTCGCCCGGCGTTATGTCGACGCCGTTCCCGTAGTTCGCCACCTTCCCAAAGCCGAGGCCCCGCGCACTCCCGCGCACGATGACTTCGACCGCGTTGTTGCCGCTCTGGCTCAGGAAGGCGACACCCCCGCGCGTCTGCGGCAGGTCCGGGCGGAAGGCCACGCCCCCGGCCGGGTGATAGACGCCCATGCCGTTCGGGCCGAGGATGCGAACACCGCCCGCGGCCGCACGCGCTTCAATCTCCTGTTCGAGCTGCGCCGCGGCGGCATCGCCGGTCTCGCTGAAGCGGCCGGTGAAGAGATGCAAGAACGGCACGCGCTTTTCGCCGCACTGCGCCACCAGGTCCAGCACCGCGCCCGCCGGTACACACGAGATCACGAGATCGACCTCGCCGGGCACATCGCGCAGCGCCGGGTACGCCTTGTACCCCGCGACCTCGTCCGCGCGCGGATTTATCGGGTAGACCGCACCTTCGAACCCGAATTCGCGCAGGGATCGGACGTAGTCGTGGCCCGGGCTATCGACGCTAGTCGAAGCGCCAGCGACAGCGACGGAACGAGGGCGGAAGAGGCGGGTCAGGTCACGGGTCGAAGCAGCCACGGGGCGATTCTACGCGAGGCGCTCCCTCCGGGCAGGGGCCGCCAGCCGCGCTTCGACCTCGGCGATGACACCGGGAAGGTCGGTGATGTGGCGCTCGCGGGGTTCGGCGCCGCGCAGGAACACGAACGTGCAGCCCGCCACTGGCCGCCCGAGCCGCCCGGCGAGTTCGCCCAGGGCAAGTGCGTAGACCGCGCCCTGGAGCCGGTACCGCTCCATCGCCGCGTCGATCTCCTCGTCTTTGTCCACGCGGTCGGTCTTGTAGTCGACGATCACCAGCCCCTCCGGCGTGTCGTAGAGCAGGTCGATAAAGCCTTCGAGGACGGTGCCGGCCGCCGGGGCGCCGACATACACCTCGCGCCAATAGCGGCCCTGCACGGCCCGCCGCACGGAGGGCGCCCGGAGTGCCGCGCGAGCTAGTTCGGCGACCTCCCTGGCTGCCCAGGGGATGCCCTCGGCGGCGGCCTGGGCCTCTGCAGCAGCATCGAGGCCCTCGCCGGTAGCGAGGTCGATCGCCTGCAGCGTGGTGTGCACGGCGCGGCCGATGTTCGTGCCCGCGCGGCCGCGGCGCCAGGTGTGCGAAGCGTCGTCTTCGGCTTCGCCGGTGCCCGCGATCTCCGTGGCGGCGCGGGCGCGCGGCGCCACCGCAGAAGCGATCAGGTTCTCGCGCTGGCGGCGCCACTCACCTTCGTCGAGCCCGTCGTCGGCCATCGTCACCGCAGCGGGTGTCATAGCATCGAGCGTGCCCGGCGTCTCTTCGAACGGCCGCCAATGGTCGCGGATCTCCTGGCAGGCGGCCCAGAGCAGCCCCGCGTGGGTCGCAGCAGGGTCCCGGTTCGGAATGTGATGCACGCTGACAATCAGGTGGTCGCGTGCACGCGTGGCGCCAACGTAGAGCAGGCGCAACTTCTCGTGCCTGTTCTGCTGGTTTTCGTCGCCCGCCAGTGCGGCATAGCCTGCGGTTTCGAAGCGCGACGTTTCGTTCCCTGTCCTGAACTCCGGGGGACCATCCTCGCGCCAGAGCAACTTATCGCGCGTACCCAGCTCCTTCACGTTCAGCCCGGCCAGCGCGACCACGGGGAACTCGAGCCCCTTCGCCGCGTGGATGGTCATGATCCGCACGGCGTCGTCGTCCTCCTGTGCCACCACCGTGTCGGTCACCATCACGTCGTCGTCGGCCTGCTGCCGAAGCCACGCGACGAACTCGCGGAGCGTGGTGCCACCAGCCTCGGCGAAGGCGCGCGCCTGGTCGAGCACGAAGCGCAGCCGCTGCCACCGTTCCCGCGGCCGGTTGAACGCGAACGCCAGTTCGAAGAGCTTCCGCTCGCGGATGACGCGTTCGATGAGTTCGTTCAGGCCGAGCCACCAGCGCTCGTCGTGGAGGGCGCGCAGCATCTCCATCGCCTCCGCCACCGGGTGATCCGCGGGCACCGGCTCCGGCCGCCCGTGCCGTTCGCCGGGTGCACTCGACCAGCGGTAGGTCGCCGTGTAGTCCCACTTGCCCCGCGCCTGCACCCACGCGACAAGTTCGTCGTCGCGGCAGGCGAAAGCGGGCGATCGCAGCGCGGCCACCAGGGCCACCTGATCGGTCGGGTCGTCGATGGCGGCGAGGATATTCGTGAGATCGCGCACTTCCTGCGTGTTGTAGAGCAGCGAACGGCTGACAATCCGGTAGGGCACGCCCTGCGCCTCCAGCTCCCGTTCGAGCCACGGCAGGGTGGTGCGCGTCGGCAAGAGCACGGCGATGTCGCCGTACTCTGCGGCGCGTTGCTCCTTCGTGTCGCGGTCGACGATGGTCCACCCCCTGGCCTTCACCTCGCGGAGCGCAGTCACCAGCTCGGCCGCTTCGAGGCGGCGCACGTCGTCAACGTTCGTGGCGGCTTCGTTCGGACGCCCGAGCAGCACCACCGGGAGCGCCGCGCTCACATCCGGGCGGCGTGCATCGAGTGCCACGTAGCGGGGCTGGGCGTCGCCGTCGCCCTCCCGCATGAGGCGCTCAAACACCTCGTTCACCCAACGGACGCTGCGGCGAACCGTGCGGAAGTTCTGCTTCAAGAGCACCTCTTCGGCGCCGAAGGCCTGGCGCGCCTGCCGATACAGCCCGATGTCCGCTCCCCGGAAGCGATAGATCGCCTGCTTCGGGTCGCCCACGAAGAAGAGGCGCCCGGGAGCGATCGGGAGCGCATGCCACGGCTTCCCGGCGACGTCCGGCTCGTCCGTCGCGAGCAGCGCCGCGATTTCGAGCTGGATCGGGTCGGTGTCCTGGAATTCGTCGATCAGGATGGCGCGGTAGCGCGCGGCGACCGCGTGGCGCACATCCGCATTCTCGCGCAGAAGGTCGCGCGCGAGGACGAGGAGGTCGTGGAATTCGAGCATGCCGCGCGCGCGCCGCTCCGCCGCGTACTCCAGTACGAACTGGCGCACCCGTTCGAGCAGCGGGAGGACGTGGGCCGCGTGGTACGCCTTCAGCACCCGGGCACGCGCCTCCTCGGCGCACTTCAAGCCCGCCCGCACTTCATCTCGCACATCCCGGCCGCCCCAGAGATCCGCCCTGCCGAGGTTGCCGCCGGTCTGGAATTTCGCCTTAAGGACGGCAAGGCGTTCGTCCTCCGACGTTGCGGCGAGCAGGTCGTCGTACCGGGCGACCGCTGTTTGCACCAGGGCGAACAGCCGGTCAGTCTCGTCGCGGCAGCACTCAAGCTGCCCACGAACGCCATCCAGTGCCGCAAACAGCTCCGCCAGGTCGAGCTTTGGTTCCGCCTCCGGGAACCGGAAGGCCGCCAGGCGGTCCCAGCGGGCGTGCAGCTCACGCGCGAGTTCGTGCAGGTAGCCCACCGTGAGCCCGAGCCGCAGTGCCGCCACGATCGGCAGGCCGTGGCTGTCATCGCTCAGCAGCGTCTCGATCAGCTCCCGCCAGCGCTCGTCGAAGGCGATGCGGCCACGCACGTCGTCGAGGATTTCGAGCTTCGGTGGCATGCCCGCTTCGAGCGGATAGAGCGCGATGATGCGCTGGGCGAAGCCGTGCAGCGTCGAGATGGAGGCGGCATCGATCTGCCCGAGCGCCTGCTGAAAGCGGCCGGCATCGTCGCCGCTCTCCCGGACCTCGCCCTCCAGCCTGGCGCGGATGCGGTCCCGGAGCTCGGCCGCGGCCGCCTCGGTAAAGGTGATGGCGGCAATCTGCTGGAGTTCCAGGCCGCCGCGAACGAGCGCGACGATGCGGTTCACCAGCTCGCTGGTCTTGCCCGTACCCGCACCCGCTTCGACAAACAGCGTGGCATCGAGGGCGGTGGCGATGCGTTCACGCGCCGCCTGGTCCGCAAGTGGCGCCGTCATGCCCGGCCCCCCTTCAAGGTGTGCAGCGGAAAGAGCGCGTCGTCGTCGATCTTTCGCTCCCAGGCGCGCAGCCGGTCGCTCGCGCAGAGGCTGTCATAGGGGCAGTACATACAGTTTTCAAACGTCTTCTGCCCCGTGTTGCCCGGCCGCGCGGGGAAGAGCCCGGCTTCGATTCCCTGCACGATCAGCGACACCGCGTCGCGGAACTGCGTCAGGGTCGCGTCATCGAGGTCGTAGCCCCGCAGCTCCCCGCCACCCTTCTGTTCGAGGAACCAGTACCAGGCCCCGACTGCCGTCTCCGCGTCCCCGAACGCCTCGCGCGCGGCGAGGGCGTAGACCGGGAGCTGGAGCCTTTCGCCACCGCCGAGGCGCGTCTCCGCGCTGCTGATCGGCCTGTACCTGTCGGACTTGCCGCTCTTGTAGTCGTACACAGTGATGCGGCCGTTTCCGTCGAGGTCGACGCGGTCGGCCTTGCCGCGAAATGCCACAACGCGTCCGCCGGGCAGCGTGACCACGAGCGGGCCCCGGAGCGCATCGCGCGTGCCGAACTCGAACTCGGCGTGGACGAAGGTGTCGTGCCGGGAACCGCGCTGCTCCTGTTCGGCGGCCAGGAAGGCCCGCAGGACCGCGTGGATGCGGCTGCGCTCAGCCTCCCAGAGCAGCGGCTTCCCAACCATGCCGCTGTCCTGCATCTCCATGCACTGTGCGTCCACGATCCGCGCCAGGCACTCGAAGTCCTCTTCGCTCCACGGCTCGCCGGGTGGGCGCCCGGCTACCCGTGCTTCGAAGAACGTTTCGAGGATGCCGTGAAACAGCGTCCCGCGGTCCCGGGCCGAAATCGTGAGCATCTCCTCCGGGCGCTCCATCTCGGCCACGTGCAGGATGTGCTTGAGAAGGTAGCGCATCGGGCAGGCCGCCCAGTCCTCCAGGCTCGTCGGCGACGCTGGCCGCTCAGCGGATGGCGCCAGCCCCGCGACTGGCCCGACCAGCCCGTCCCAGGGCGTGTACCACTTCCCCATCCGTGCGCGGCCCGCTTCGAGCCCCGCCCTGAGCCGCGCATCCCCATCGAGGACCGCCCGGTGACGCGGGTCCGCCGGTGGGAGCGCCAGGCGGCGCATGCGCCGTTCCTGTGCCGTCGCGGGAGTCGGTGCGCACGAGACGCCGTCAACGAATGAGTGCACCTTCGTCAGCCATTGCGAGGACGGCAGCGCCAGGAAGTCGGAGGTGTGTATGGTGCGGCCGGCGAGCGCCGATGCTGCCTCCGTGAGCCAACGCGACGGGAGGAGCGCCCGCTGCCCGCGAAGGTTCGCCCGCGGATAGAGGAGCACCCGTTCGGGCGCGGCGGCCAGCGCCGCCAGGAACTCGCGGCGCTGTTCGTGTGACCGCTCGCGCAGCTCGACGCCCGCCGCTTCCCGTTCGCGGTCGGGGAGCAGCGGATCTTCGTGGCCCCGCACGGGCAACCGTCCTTCGACCATCCCGAGGATGTAGACGCGCTTGAAGCGCATGCCCGCGGCCGTATCGAGGCCCGCGACGAACACCCCATGCCCGAACGGCCCCGAACGCCCGGCCGGGGCGGAAAGCAGCGCTTCGAGCGTCTGGCGCAGCACCTGTGGCGTGGCCCGGCGGCCGAAGTGGTCGAGCGCCTTCAGGCCCTCCAGGATCTGCTCGACCTGTTCGGCGGCTCGCACCTCCGCCTCGCTCTCCCAGCCGAGCCGAGACGCATCGCCGAGGTAGTCCCGCTGCAGCTCCAGCGCCCACTCCGCGAGCTCCGCCCAGGTCGAACGGCCGCCGGGGGACAGGCGCGCGTCGAGTTCGTCGATGAACGAGGCGAGCGACAGCGCCAGGTCGGCGTCCCGCTTCAGCGACTCGACCCGCCAGCCGGGTAGCGCCCCGTTGTCGCCCTCGGTTGGCTTCGAGACCTGGTCGCCGATGCCGGCAACAAACCGGGCAAGGCGGGTGGTCCACTGCTGGGCGCCGGCGACGATACCCACGCGCCGCGAAAGTTCATCCCAGCGGCGCGCCGGCGCCTCCGTTGCGCCATAGCGCACGGGCGCCGACGTGAGCCACCCCATCACCGCTTCGCGGCGAAAGTCCGCCTCGCGGAGGGCAAGCAGGCGGAGCAGGTGGCGCCCGGCGAGCGAGTCGGCGAGCGTGCGCGGCGAAGGGCCGTTCGCGGGGATGCCCGCGGCCGCGAGCTGTTCGTGTACCACCCGCGCGTACGGCTCCGCCTGCGGATACACGATGGCCGCCCGGGAGAAATCCCCCAGCGCCTGCGCGCTTGCCAGCAGGTCGCGCACCACCCAGCGCACTTCCTCTTCGACATCCGGGGAGACGACGAGCTGGTTGGCGCGCGGCAGGTCGACAGGCGGCACTTCGAACGTGGCGCCCAGCATCGCCGCCATGCGCCGGGCGGGCGCGTCCGCGTCTGTGTCGCCGGTCACGCCAAGGAAGACCGACACAACGCCCTGCGCCGCCAGCGCCGACACCAGCCGCGCCTCCGAGGGTACGAGACGGTGCGGAAGGTAGAGCACGACATCGCCAACATCCCGCAGCCCCGCGAGGTCGCCCGCTGCGATGGCCTCCGCGGCAGCATCGGCGCTATCGGTGTGGTCATAGAACTCCGCGGTGGCCGCCCGGTAGGCCCGGAACAGTGCAACCAGCGAGGCCGAGCGCGGCGACTGCTGCGAAATCGCCTCCAGCGTCGCCGCCGAGAGTTCGCGGAGCTCGCGGAAAGTGAGGTCGAGCGCCTGCTCCGTCCCGGGCTGTGCCGCCACCGGCTCGAACACGCCCGGGTCATCATCGAGCGCGCGGCGGATCGCTTCGGCTCGAAGCGCAGCGGTCAACGGTCTTCGCCCGGCGAGCGCCAGCCGGCCTGCGCCAAGCAACTCCACCACGCGCGGCAGCACCTGGAAGCGGACGTTCACCAGCCCTTCGCGTGCCAGCTCCCGGCGTAGCGAGAGCCCGGCATAGTTCGAGGTAACCACCACCGTTACCGGGGCGAGCGGGTCGGCATCCTGCGCGTCGGCGATGCGCTCCCGCAAGGCGGTGAACGCCGGTTCGCCGAAGGGCACTGCACGGAGAAACGTCACGGGGCACGCTCCACGAGCCGAATCCTACGTCATCGGCACGAATGATTCGCCTCAGTGGAACAGATGCTCGCGACAGATGATGTCGCGGCACAAAGTGGTGCCGGAGTACCAAAGTGCCGGAGTGCCGAGTCGCGAATCGTGAATCGCGAATCGACAGGGGGGTGTTGAGGGCGGCCGCGCCCCTAGGCCGCCCTCAGGCGGCGTCGCCGCCACCCTGCAGCGTCCGTCGCAGGCGGTTCACGCGCTTCACCGCCTCGCGTACGGCGTAGTCGGATTCCTTCCGGCCCTCCGGGTTCGCCTCCAACTGGGTCGCGACAAGGATCGCCTCGAGTGCCTCGACGACGTCACCCAGGCGCTTCCTGGTCTCCTCGTCCATACCTGCACTATGGCATGTTCTGCACCGGGAAACAGGGCAATTTCGGGGTTGGAACGGTGACAACCAAGGGGGCACACGGCGTCATCGGACGGGCTGCGAGCCGCCACACGCTTCACCAGGGCCGCATCGCTATAGCTTGCGGCGCCGGGGACGGGTGACTATCGTTCGCGCACAAGTCCAGTGGGGAGAACCGGTAATGGCCAGCGAGCAGCTTCAGGTGGTGCTTCGAATCCTGCAGGAGGGCCGCGAGGCGCGCGGCGATGCAACGCCCGATGTGGCCACAATGCGCGCCAACATGGAGGCCGTCGCCGCGAAGCCCGCCCCCGACGTGAAAGTCGAGCCGGCCGAAGTCGAGGGCGTGCCCGCCGAGTGGGTGAGGGCTCCCGGCGCCACGGCCGGCACGGCCCTGCTCTACCTCCACGGCGGCGGCTACGTCATGGGCTCCTGCGCGACCCACCGGGACCTCGCAGCCCGCATCTCGCGTGCGGCCGGGGGGCCCGTCCTCCTGCTCGATTACCGGCTCGCGCCGGAGCATCCCTTCCCCGCAGCGGTCGACGACGCCACCGCGGCCTACCGCTGGCTCGTCGCACAGGGCTTCGCGCCGGCGAAGCTCGCCATCGCCGGCGACTCGGCCGGGGGCGGCCTTGCCGCAGCCACGCTCCTCGCCCTTCGCGATGCGAGTGACCCGCTACCCGCCGCAGGGGTGCTCATCTCCCCCTGGACCGACCTCGCGAACACCGGCAGGTCGCTCCACACGCGAGCGGACCTCGATCCGATGGTCGCCAAAGAGGGCCTGGCCGACCTCGCGGGTGTCTACCTCAACGGCACGGACCCGCAGCACCCGTACGCCTCGCCGCTCTACGACGACCTCAGCGGGCTGCCGCCGCTCCTGGTGCAGGTCGGGACAGCCGAAGCGCTCTTCGATGATGGCGCGCGCTTCGCAGGACGTGCTTGCGAGGCGGGCGTCACCGTCACGTTCGAGCCGTGGGAGGAGATGATCCACGTCTGGCACGCCTTCGCGCCCATCCTGCCCGAGGGCCAGGCCGCCATCGACCGCCTCGGCGCATTCCTCCGCGAACGCTGGACCCAATAGGGCGTTCGTTCGCCTTCGAGACAGCCATGGGCCGCACCGTCTACGTCGTCCCGCACTGTCACTGGGACCGCGAGTGGTACCAGCCATACGAGCTCTTCCGCTGGCGCCTGGTGCAAATGATCGACGAACTGCTGGACCACATGGAGCAGCACCCGGAATACGCCCGCTTCACGCTCGATGGGCAGACGGTCGTCATCGAGGACTACCTGGAGCTGCGGCCAGAAAACGAGCCCCGGCTGCGCGCGCTGATCGAAGCGGGGCGCATCGTCATCGGGCCGTGGTGGGTGCAGCCTGACGAGTTCCTGCCGAGCGGGGAATCGCACATCCGCAGCTTCCAGCGTGGTATCCGGCAGGCCGGGGTGCTCGGCGGCTGCCTGCCGGTGGGGCACTGCGCCGACCAGTTCGGCCACATCGCGCAGATGCCCCAGCTCATGAGTCAGCTCGGCCTCACGTCGGCCTGCCTCTGGCGCGGCGTGCCAGGCACGGTCCCCGGCTGGAGTTTCTGGTGGCAGGCGCCGGACGGCACGCGCCTGCCCGTGCTCTATCTGCGCCACAGCTACTCCAGCGGATGGCGGCTGCCGATGGAGCCGGAGGACCTGCTCGAACGCACGCGCCGCCAGGAACGCGCCCGCCGCGAAGTCGAGCCGCTCCTGCTGATGAACGGCACCGACCATTCCCGCCTGGAGAAACATGTCCCCGAGGCGCTCGCGCGGGCCGCCGGGCAGGGGTACGACTACCACCTGGCGACGCTCGCTGAGTACGAACAGGCCCAGCTCGCTGCTGGCATCGACGATGTCTCCTGGCATGGCGAGCTGCGTTCGCCGGACAACTCCAACGTGCTCGTGGGCGTGCTCTCCGCGCGCATGAACATTAAGCAGCGTGACTTCCAGGTGTCGTCGCTGCTCGAACGGTACGCCGAACCGCTGGAACTACTGGCCCACCTCCACGACGGACCGGACGGACTGCCCGCGCTGAAGCACGCCTGGCGGCTGCTGCTCGAAAATTCACCCCACGACTCCATCTGCGGCTGCAGCGTCGACCAGACCCACCGCGAGATGCTGCCGCGCTACGACCGCGCCGAGCAGCTCGCCCGGCAGATCGCACGCGAATCGATGCACCACGTCGTCCGCCGCATGGAGGCACAGGGCAATGGCGCGCTCGCCGTGTGGCGGCCAGTGGCCCACGCCCCGGCGCTGCTCGAAGCGCTCGTGCCGGGGACGTGGACGGCGACCGCGCTGGAGCTTCCCGGTGGCCAGATCGTGGCCTGTGCCCTCGAACCCGCCGGCTCCCCCGAGGTGCTCTGCCACGAAGCAGACGTCACCCCACGCGGCGCGGGCAAGCACCTCGACTTCCTGCGCGAAGACCGGTTCGACCTCCACTCCATCGAGGAGATGCGCTGGGAACTCGGCGAAGACCGCGTGCTGCGGGTCGAGACCACCGTCGGCGACGACCTGAACGTGGTCGACTGGGCGACCATCCGCCACGAAGTGCGCGAAATCGCCGCGAACAACCTGGCCGACCGCGCCGAGCTGACGGTTACGCGTAGCGCACGGAAGCGGCTCACCGCCGTGCTCCCGCCGGCGGATGCGATCGGCGTGCAGTTGCTCGCGCCCGTGGGGTCGGCTGCCCCGTGCCCGGCGCCCCGTGCTCCGTGCCCTGCGACCAACGCGGCGTCTACCTCTCCCTCTCCCACCGCAGTGGAAGAGGGCCGGGGTGAGGGCGTTGCCGAAGACGGGGGCCGCGGTGAGCTCCCCTGGGCCGGCCCGGGGCGAAACGTCATCGGCAACCAGTTCTACGAAGTTCGCCTGCGGAAGAGCGGCCTCGAGGTCCGCGACCTCCGCACGGGCATCACCATCGAGCGCGCCCTCCAGTTCGTATCCGAAGGCGACCGCGGCGACGAATACAACGCCGACATCCTCGACGACGCCATCTATGCCAGCGCATTCCGGGCGGAAAGCGTGGCAGCGTCGCGCGTCGCGGCCACGCTCGACTTCGCGGCTGAGCTCACGCTGCCCGCTGACCTCGCCCGTTCGCGCACGCGGCGACGGCGGCGCGCCGTGGAGCGCATGACCCTCGCCGTGCGCGTCACGCTCCACGCAGCGCTTCCACGAGTTGACCTCCGCGTCGACCTCGAAAACACCGTCAAAGACCACCGCCTGCGGGCACTGTTCGCGCTGCCGTTCGAGGTCACGCAGGCCATCACCGAGAACACGTTCCATGTCGCAGAGCGGCCACTCGAACCGCAGCCATACAACGGGCAGGGCGACGAACAGCCGCCCACGACCTTCCCGCAGAAGACCTTCGCCGCGTTCGAGGGCGACTCCCTCGGGCTGGCGGTGTTCAATCGCGGCCAGCCCGAGGGCGAAGTCGTGCGGCTGCCCGGTGGGCGCCAGGCGTATGCGCTCACCCTCCTGCGCTGCGTCGGCTGGCTTTCGCGCGACGACCTCCGGTCGCGGCGAGGCGGCGCGGGCCCGATGATCGCGACCCCGGACGCGCAGATGCC